>CAZIXY010000139.1:0-8670 GCA_964543315.1 uncultured Desulfobacteraceae bacterium
AGCCCTTCCCCGCCGAGTAAAAAGGCGTAACGCGACTTTTTACGAGGTTATCATTTTTGGTAAAAAAATATTTATAACTGGGCATAGCCGGGCATTAATTGGCATTGGTGGGCAGTGCCGGGCAATAGCTGTCAAATATTATCAAGGGGTATTCGGGGTCCCAGTGACACCCCCTTCAAAGTCTATTAAGTCGTCATTGGGCGATTCGGGAAAATTTATTGGTTACCCGAACCTATCCCCTACCATTCATCTTTTCTCTCAAAACAGATGAACACTTAAATGAAACGTTTCTTCCGGCATCCAGTACTATATCTTCACCAGTTCTCGGATTGCGTCCCCGTCGTTCTTTCCTTTTTTTGACACAGAACTTTCCAAATCCGGTGATAAGGACATCCTCCCCACTTTCGAGGGTAGATTTGATTTTCTCTATAAGATTTGCAACCGTACTTTTGGCATTGAGCCTGCTCAGGCCCGCATTATTATAAACATTAGCAATGATTCTATCTTTGGTGAGTGTCATTCTGAACCGCCTTTTCAGGAAGAATAGATTTTATAACGATTCATTTCAAGGTATTTCAGTTCATTTGGATTCATATTGTTACTGTTTCATTGGAACAATAGTAGAAGCAAAACCGGAACACATATTGGATGACTTTTACGGCGGATTTGACAGATTCCCATTTTGGTAACAATGTTACCAAAACAACGGAAAACAACCGCAAATAGAAGTAAAAACCCCTTGATCTGATTACGTAAAATCAAGGAGTTACATTTCTCCTGGTAGTCCCAACGGGACTCGAACCCGTGTCGCCGGCGTGAGAGGCCGGTATCCTAGACCACTAGACGATGGGACCTGTGATAAAATCGCTGCGCGATTTTATGTAGCGCGGCTACCGCCGCTTAAGATAACGTAAAATATTTCATCAAAAATGGCTGGGGGACGAGGATTCGAACCTCGGTTAGCGGGGCCAGAACCCGCCGTATTACCCCTATACGATCCCCCAGCGAAGATTTCAATCTACTGATTTCCCTAACAAAGTCAAGGGAAAATTACTCGAACACCTTCCAGCAGCGAACCAGATGGCCTTGCCCGGCGGAGTAAAACTCTACCTCCTCTTTGCTGCAACGCTCCTCAACCTGCGGGCACCTGCCCTGGAATTTACACCCGGGAGGCGGATCCAGGGGACTGGGAACATCGCCTTTAAGGGATCGCATTTTCAGCTTACTCCCCGGTTCCGGTACCGGCACCGCTGAAAGCAATGCGAGGGTGTATGGATGGAGAGGGTTTTCAAAAAGCTCCTCGGTCCTTGCGAACTCCATGATCTGGCCCAGATACATGACAGCCACCTGATCGCTCAGGTATCCCACGACATTGAGATCATGGGATATGAACAGGTAACTCAGATCGAGTTCATGCTGAAGATCTTTCAGGAGATTGACGATCTGGGCCTGAATCGACACGTCCAGGGCCGATATGGGCTCGTCACATATGACCAGCGAGGGCTCAACGCTCAGGGCACGGGCTATACCAATGCGCTGGCGCTGCCCGCCGCTGAATTCGTGGGGATAACGATCCGCGTTTCCGGCCGGTATGCCGACTGTCTCAAGGAGCCTGTCCACCCGCTTTCCTCTTTCTCCCCGCGGAATCCCCAGAATCCGGAGACCCTCTTCAATGGATTGTCCGGCACTCATCCTGGGATTGAGAGAACCGTACGGATCCTGGAAAACGATCTGCATTTCACTTCTGAGCGCTTTCATGTCTCGTTCCGAGGACCTGCTGATATCTTTGCCCCGATAGATTATGCTCCCCTCGTCCGCATCCAGAAGTTTGAGTACAAGCCGGGCCACCGTTGATTTCCCGCAACCGCTTTCCCCCACAAGCCCAAGGGTCTTGCCCCTTTCTATATCAAAGGACATGCCGTCAACAGCCTTGACCCACCCATAGATCCTCTGAAAGAATCCCCTGCGTACAGGGAAATATTTTTTCAGACCTTCCACTTTAAGGACATTTTCAGCATTCGTATCCGACTGTTGCATAATTTCTCCGGGGACCTTTCAGCTTTGTATTGCTACCTCGTTATAAAGCACCGGACAACGGCTCTGATGGCCGTTTCCATAGTCGCACATGTCCGGGAACCGGGCCCGGCATGTTTCAATCGCGAAATCACACCTGGGGTGAAAGGGACATCCGTCAGGTTTGTACGCGGGATCCGGGACAATGCCCTTAACGCTGTGGAGCCTGGAGCCCCTTTTTGCCCGCAGGGGAAGAGAGGCCAGCAGTCCCTGCGTGTAAGGGTGACGGGGCTCGTCAAAGATCTGAGATGTTGTTCCCTTTTCCGCGATAATACCGGCATACATGACATAGACCCGGTCTGCGATATTGGCCACCACGCCAAGATCGTGCGTGATATAAAGAACGGACATGGATCGTTTCTCCTGAAGAGATCCGAACAGATCCATGATCTGTGCCTGAATGGTGACATCCAGTGCGGTTGTCGGCTCGTCGGCAATAATCAGATCCGGATTGCACGCCAGGGCCATTGCGATCATGACCCGCTGCCTTTGCCCGCCGCTTAATTGATGGGGGTAGTCCTTGAGCCTGTCTTCCGGGGATGGAATTCCCACGTCTTTGAGGAGTTGTATGGATCGCATGCGAAGATCCTCCGGCTCAACATTTTCATGGATCTTTATGCCTTCCTCTATCTGATCGCCGATAGTAAACACAGGGTTCAAGGATGTCAGGGGTTCCTGAAAGACCATGGAAATATGATTTCCTCTGATATCCTGCATCTCCTCTTCAGCAAGGTCCAGGAGGTTCCTCCCTTCAAACAGGATTCTTCCGCCGGCGATCTCTCCGGGAGGCATCGGGATGAGTCCGAGAACAGCCAGGGCTGAAACGGTTTTTCCACAGCCCGATTCCCCCACCAGGCACACCGTCTCTCCCTGCCGCACCTCATAGCTGAGCCCGTCCACTGCGCGGGCGAGCGTTTCGTCTCCACGAAAGTAAACTTTTAGGTCCTCAACGGATAGGAGAATAGTATCGTTCATAAGAAGTGCCTAAAGTGTCTAAAATGACTAAAGTTGAAAAAACAAAAACAAATAAGCAATAAACTATTCATCACGAATTTTTTGCGATTGAGGTGAAAAGGGCCAACAATTCACTGCATTCCTCATATTCAGTATTTAGTTGTTCCCAAGAAAGCCACTTCAACTCTTTAATGATTTTCAGCCAGTATTGTGTTTCACTTGCCTCACTTTCGCAAATATGAATCTTGTTTTTAAAATCGGCTCTGCTTCTTGCCCGGTTGGCCTCACAGAAATTCGCACCTATGGACGTTCCTGATTTGGTTATTTGATTCCGGATCACCTTCGCTTCAACTGTATTTGGCAGCTTAGTCGACAGACGGATAATCCGTATCGCGAATTCCCTTGTTCTCTTTTCAAGCTCTTTGGCAAATTGCTTGTTGCCTTTTGGCATTTCAGATCCTATCTCCCATACACTTTAGTCACTTTAGCTCACTTTCAACTTTAGCTCACTTTATTCACTGCCTTTCTTTGAGCTTCGGGTTCAAGGTATCCCTCAATCCTTCCCCAAACAGGTTAAAGCAGAGGACGACGATCAATATGGCAATGCCCGGAATAAAGGTCAGCCAGGGCGCGTCAAATATAAAACGTTTGCCGTCCGACAGGATATTTCCCCATGTGGCGTGAGGGGGCGGTACGCCGAAACCCAGAAAACTCAGGCCCGCCTCCGTCAGAATAGCCGTAGCAATGCCGATAGTCGCAGAAACGAGTACCGGCGCAATGGCATTCGGCATCATGTGGCGAAAGATAATCCGAAAATTGCTCACACCAAGCGCCCGCGCTGCCGTAACAAAATCCTGCTCCCGCAAAGACAAAAATTCCGCCCGCACAAAACGGGTCGTGCCCATCCAGCTCGTGAGTCCGATAACGATCATTATATTGTAAATACTCGCGGGGAGGAGCGCCACGACTGTGAGTATCAGGAAAAAACTCGGAAAGCAGAGCATGATATCCACCAGACGCATGATAAAGGTGTCAATGGAAAGGGTGTCCATTCGGAGGATCCTGGACCATCTGGAAAAGGCCTTTATTTCTGATTTGCTATTTGACCGGCCTGTCAAAATGACGCATGCCGCAGCTATGATAAAAAAAGCCGCCCCGGGAAAAACAGCCCCCGTTGCAAAAAAGAATCCGGCAGCAACAAGCAGGCAGGCGATGAGAATATGATCCAGCCGGAAATGATTCTGCCCGAAATAGCCCGCAAGCCCCCCCATAAAGATGCCTACAAGGACCGAAATTCCGACCGCGACAAACCCCACGGTCAGGGAAACCCATGCGCCCTGGAGCATTCTGGCGAAAACATCCCTTCCCAGGTCATCGGTTCCCATAAAATAGACACCGAGAGACGGCACCTCATTGGGCAATAGGGTTTCAAGATTGGGCCTTGAGAGGGGCGGCCTCAGCTTTTCCTGGAGCCGTACCTGGGCGGGATCAAAAACAGGCTCCTGTCCTGACGTGAGGAAAAGCCCTGCCAGGGCAACAAAGAAGAAAAGGACAAAAATCACCAGCCCCATGATGGCAAGCCTGTTCTTCCTGAATGATTTCCAGAATTCCTCCCACCTCGTCCTTTTGGGCTTAAGAAAATCATCCGCCGGAGCGTCTTGCAAAACAGGTCCAAAGGTTTTACTTGATTCAGTCATTTCAGCTCACTTACAAACGTATCCTCGGGTCCACCACCAGGTAGAGAAGATCCGAGATAAAGGTCCCGACCAATACCAGCACCGCCGAGATAAAATTGACTGTCAAAATAAGCGGATAATCCCTGGCAAGGATGGCCTCGTAGGCCATGCGTCCCATGCCGGGCCATGAGAAAATGGACTCTATAATAACGGAACCCCCGATCAGACCGGGGAGAATCAGACCGAACATGGTCACAAAGGGCAACAGGGCATTTCTAAGCGCGTGCTTATAGTGCACCTGATCGGGCGGGAGCCCCTTGGCACGTGCGGTACGAACGTAATCCTGCCCTTCAACCTCGAGCATCTGGCTGCGCACATACCTGGACAGGACGGCTATCCCTCCCGTAGCCCCGAGCACGGAAGGTATCAAAAGATGCCATACCCGGTCCATAACCACGCGGGTCCAGGAGGAAGATCCCAGGCCGAAGGTCTCCATGCCGATGACCGGCACGTGAAAATGGGTGACCACGAATATGATCAGTATATAGGCGAAAAAGAAACCCGGGATAGATATCAGGAGATAGGCCAGAAATGTGGTGCTGCGATCATATATTCCGCTTCTGAAAATGGCTGAACGTATCCCAACAGGAAAAGAGAGTGTCCAGGTCAGGATGGTTCCCACGATAAAAAGGGGAAGGCTGTTCAAAAAACGCTCCCAGATCTTTTTGAGTGCAGACTGGTTGTCTTTCCAGGAAACGGTCTTCCCCGTGAAAAGGTCACGATAAAAATAAAGGTACTGGACGTAGAGGGGCTCATCCAGATGAAATTCCTGCCGGAATCTTTCCACCATCTCAGGTGTGAACTTGGGGTTCAGGGGATCCACCTGGCTCGGCTCACCCGGCGCCAGGTGGATAATGAGAAAGGAAACCACTGAGACGAAAAACAGTGTGATGGTTTTTTGTATAATGCTTCGTCCGATAAAAGATAACACGGCTATTCCTTCTCACCACAGAGGCACGGAGGGCAAAGAGAAAAAGATGTTTTCCATTTGCCGGGAGATACCGGCAAATGGAAATAATTCCTGCCTCAATATTATGAATGCCAAACTTGATAACCTCGTAAAAAGTCGCGTTACGCTTTTTTACTCGGCGGGGAAGGGCTTCCCCTCCCCCGCCATTTGAAGTGAATTCAAATGGTTCCACCCTCACCCTCCCGCTTTGCGGGATTGACGGACTTTTTACGAGTCCGTCAAACTTGAATCAACAAATTTCATATAACTTTGAACTAACAGGTCTGTTTGTATTATTATTATTAAAGAGATCCTTTTTATGCGATTGGCATTTCCCAATCGGAAAAAAGGATTATTCTCTTTGATCTCTGTTCCTCCGTGGTAAATAATATTTCGAATTCATCCATCTGCCTCGAACTGCGGCGTCTCCGGGAGTTTTATCCACCTGTTGAAGTAAAAACTGAAGTTTCCCGTCTTGGTGGGCGTGATTTTTTTATACACAGCGTTTCCCTTTTCATCCTCCTGCTTTATCACAATCCGCTTGTCCAGAACAGCCGTCCACTTGGAAACATACAAGAATGTGTAAGGCTGTTCCCGCGCGATGATTTCATGAAGCCTGTGGCAGTACTCAACCTGTTTTTCACGATCGTATTCCTGTCTTATCTTGATGATGAGATCATCTGCCTGTTTATTCCTGAATCCCACAAAATTCAGTTGATGGGAATGTGTCTGGCTCGAATGCCAGATCTGGTAAAGATCCGGTTCAATGCCCATGCTCCAGCCCAGGATCAGAGCATCAAAATCGCCCTTGTCCACCCTCTCCTGGAGAAACACGGACCATTCAAGCAGATCGGTTCGAACCTCGATCCCTATCTGTCGCCAGGCGTCCTGCGCAATGGCAAGGATCGCCTTACGGAGATCATTGCCGCTGTTGGTTATAAGGGTGAACTGAAACCTCTTTCCTTCCTTCTCCAGCCATCCATCCTTATTACGTGTCCAACCTGCTTCGGCCAGCAACTCCAGGGCACCCTCGGGATCATAGGGAACGGGTTGAATGGCACTGTTATAATAATCGGTCTGTTTGACAAAGGGTCCCGTGATCCTCTCCCCCTGCCCGTAAAGCACATAGTCGATGATCTTGTTGATATCGATGGCCATGCCCAGGGCCCTCCGAACCTTGGGATCATCAAAAGGCCTCCGCCGCATATTGTACCCGATATAAGTATAACCGAAGGAGGCACCGGAGAAACTCTGGAATCTGGGATCCGTTTTCAGCCTTTTTACCTGGTGCGGCTGCACACCGTAACTGTCAACGGTTCCGGCATAGAACTCCATCTCCTGGGTCAGCAGATCGGGTATTATGCGAAACATATACCGATCATAGTTGGGCGGGCCTTCCCAGTAATCGTCAAAGCGATCCAGGTTGATGTACTGATCCGACTTCCATTCACGAAATACAAAAGGGCCGCAGCCTATGGGACGCCGGTTGAATTGGCTCTGGCGAACGCCGAAGGTCTCCGGATCTTTCCCAAGGCGGACGGCCTCTTCCTTGAGCGCCTCCCGGTTGAGGAGATGCTCCGGGAGTATCCCCATGCCCCAGGTACCAATGGCAGGAGAATAGAGCCGCCTATAGACAATCCGCACCGTCAGGGGGTCAATGACCTCCACGGTCTTAACGGGCTCATAATCCGAGATCCTTGGAGAAAGGTTCCTTGGATCCATGATTGCATCATAGGTGAACTTTACATCGTATGCATCAAAGACATGGCCGTCATGGAACTTTACGTTTGGCCGGAGATGAAAAACCAAAACGGGATTGTGCTCGGTGGCGGGGAGAAGCTGATCAGCGTAAGCAATAATCTTTTCCCTGGCTACACCCGGTTCCGCACTCACATATTGTTTCCCCTGAAAAGAAACGAAATAGTCCCTGCCCAATATCTGTGTAAGATTTTGAAAGAGATCCTGGTCGACTCTGGCAAGGGTCAATTTGATCCTGGCCGGGGCCCTGACGGTGATCATCATTTTCTGTTTCTTCTTACCCCCTTTGGACACCTTTTCTTCCCTGGTTACCTGATACTCCCTGGGGGGTATTACGGAAATATCCGTGATATTGTCCAGCACGGCCCTCAGTTCCGGATATGAGCGATCCCTCTTTTCCTTTGCCTCCTTGATAAGCCCTGCAATGGATTGGCCGCTGATCTCATCCAGACCGGGAATCCTTGCCGATGTATTTACAAAGAAATACGCCTCCTCATATACTTTCCATGAGGTTGCAAGACGTCCTCTGAAATGCAACTCCTCATCACGGTCAATGAGGCCCTCAAAGACCATGCCCTCAACTTGGCTGCTGGCCGTGTCTGCCGTAAGAATGGGATTTAATAGGCTGGCATCCCCTATGGACGCGGTAATATATTCATTGAGCCGTTCGGGATTTCCCCGTGTCTGCTGCTCGTAGGTCGGAACCCACAGGTAGGACTGGAGCAGAAATGCTGTGACCAGAAGGGGTGCAAGTATGAGGATGCGTTTGATTTTCATAAAAGGAGACAGGGCTTGTTCGCAAGAATGATTCGGTTGCCTAACTATATGTTTTCATTAAATAGAAAAAGCTTAATCATAACCATAGGCAATAAGGATTTGGTAATCAAGAAAAAACGAAAAGGGGGACATCGTGAAATATTGACATTTATAGTTAATCGCCCTCATTGGCCTCCAATTTACTTTCTATTCTCACGCAATAAATTTTAGCCCCCTTGTTTTGTAATTTACCCCTGAGCCCACTATATATTGTCCCATAGCTTTGCACGGAGGTTTATCGCGCTGAGCTGGGCTTCCCTGCCAGGGGCAGGCAAGCTTCAGACGGTCACGTTCGGCTGAGCTCACGTCGAAGCCACACAGCAACGCCCCCTGCGGCAAGCTCAGGATCTACGGCTTGCCTTCAGCTAATACTTCTGCAATTAT
>CAZIXY010000140.1:0-8588 GCA_964543315.1 uncultured Desulfobacteraceae bacterium
GCCCTTCCCCGCCGAGTAAAAAGGCGTAACGCGACTTTTTACGAGGTTATCAAGGTTTAAGATCCTAAAATCAATTCATGAAACGTACCTTTCTTTTAATTATAGCAATCTTCCTGCTCGCACAGCCCGTCTGTGCCTTTGATAGAGGATTCCTCTCATATATCGAGCAGGCCCCAAATGGTAAAATTGACTGGAACAAGGGATATTTCTATGGCATTGGCCTCGGCTACCCGCATCTCAATGACGGTTCGAAGTCGAAAGCCTTAAGGGTGGCCCAGGCAGGAGCCCTGAGCGCCATCCTTCAAGTCGCCGCAAAAGTACGTGTTGACGATCGTCGTTTATTGAGAGACCTGGAAAGGGAAAAACTTATCATCCAGATCAAGGGACTTGTGCGGTATGAACCTCATAAAAGAGAGTTTGTCAAAAAAAAGCCCTATCCCTTTTACAGGGTCACCTTCAAAGCCCCCCTAAACGGAGTGGAGGGGTTGACCAGCCGTTTGCTGAACCAGTTAAGGACGCAATCCTCCTCCTGGAAGGACCTGCCCCAGCCTGGCCGTTCCGCCGGCGAGGGTGATTCTTCGCACCCCTGGCTCGTGCTGGATGCCCGCGGCATTGAAAAACAGACCCGGGTCCAGCCGGCTCTTTTCCCCAAAATTGTCACGGATAAAGGTGAAACAATTTACGAAGTAAAAGATGTTGATGAAGGGGCCCTAAAGGAAAGGGGCATGGCCAGGTATGTCGTGTCTGAAAGAAGTCGTGACGAACTTGCCTCCTGGCCGGCTCACACCCGCTTGAATTGGTTTTTGGATCTTGTCTCTCCAGATGCGGCACAGGCACAGGAAAAACAAAAAAGAAAAAAACGCGGACAATATATCGTCAAAGACGTGCAGGGAGTTCAGGGCCTGATGAAAACCAACGTGGTCATAAGTGAAAGCGATGCCAAGAGCATCCGAGAAGAAGACGCTTCCAATCAGATCTTGAAAAAATGCCGCGTCATCGTCATTGCATCCAGTTCCCTCGGGGGTATAGAAGGAAAAGTTTTCAAATACCTTGCTCTTGTCCGTTAGCCTATGGAGCCCAAAAAAAAACTATATCAAAAGCACCTCGTCTATTCTCTCCTGTTCACCTTCATCTTTATTACGGCTGTCTCCTTTCTCTACAGATTTCATTATCTAGAAAGGGCAGACCTGTTCCTCCATGATCGACACTTCAAATGGCGCGGACCACAACCCGCTTCCGGCAAGATAGTGCTGATCCTCATGGATCAAAAAAGTGCCGTCGAACTCAAAAGGAAAAAAGGGTCCTGGTCAAGAATCCATATGGCACAGGCCCTGAAAAACCTCTGCAGGGCCGGTACCGAGATTATAGGAATGGATCTGGTGCTCTTTGCTCCGGGACACGCCAAGGGAGAAGACCTTGAGCTGGCAAGGGCCATTTCTCAGTGCAACAATGTCGTTCTGGCCAAATTCGTCTCTGACGAGGGCAGGGGCGAAGTGGTTCCACTCCCCATTTTCCAGGAAGCCATGATCGGAGACGGCTTCATCAATATGTTTCCAGATAAAGACGATGTCTTAAGAAAAATCCCGTTTTTGAGTATCAAACCTTTGAAGCAGGGAGTCCTCATCTCACCCAGTTTCGCTCTTGAAATTGCACGAACCTATCTCAATATTGACTTTGTATTTGACTTTTCGGGCAAGGAACATATGCTCCTCGGAAGCAAAACTCAGCAACAGCTGAGACTTCCCTATCCGGACCTCAGGATTGATTTCTTGGGATCTGAAGAGTCTTTTCACAGGCTCTCCTTCTCTGATGTGGTCAACAATCAGTTTCCACCCGAAAGCGTCAAAGGAAAAATCGTACTCATCGGCAGCAGCCTGGCAACCGACAAAGACTTTTTTACCACCCCCTCATCCGGTTACAAGGAGAAGAAAACGACTTATAAGGAGAAATTCGCCAAGGTCATAAAGGATGATCTCGGGCCAAAGACAGTAGGGGTTGCCTGCCATGCCCTGGCCATTGAAACAATACTGGGGCAGGTATTCATCCGTAAGGCCCCGGGATCCTACGTGTATATCCTTATACTCCTCTGCGGATTTTTCGGTCTCATCTTTTACCCGCAAAAACCCGGAGGTCTCTGGGGTACCGTTATTCTTTTAATAAGCCTCAGTGTTGTTCTGGGAGCCTCTCACCTGGCCTTTGTCAGGAAACTTCTATGGGTTGAGACAATCCCTCCTATGTTCCTTCTTTTTGTTCAATTTGTAAGCGGTATCGTTCTCCAGCGATCTTACAGCAAGAAAAAAACCAAGCTCGTAACCAGCCTCTTCGGCAAGTATGTATCACCCAGCGTGGTTGATGATATCCTGGAAAAACAGGAAGGTATCACGCTGGAAGGCCGTGCCCAGGAGGTGACCGTCCTTTTTTCCGATCTCAGAAGTTTCACAACCCTCTCCGAAAGCCTGAGACCCCGTGAAACGGGACGTCTTCTTAATACTTATTTTGATACAATGATTCCCATTGTTTTCGATCATCAGGGGACCCTTGACAAACTCATAGGGGACGCGATCATGGCATTTTTCGGCGCTCCGGGAACCCTGCAAAACCATCCCGTAAAGGCTGCCCAAACCGCCCTTAGTATGGTTGAAAAACTTAAGAGACTCAAGATCGACAGAAACGACATAAAAGGTATTGACAGACTTGACGTGGGAATAGGTCTGAACACCGGCCAGGCAATTGTCGGTAACCTGGGAAGTCAAAGATTCATGGATTATACGGTCATCGGCGATACCGTCAACCTGGGATCGAGACTTGAGGGACTCAACAAGACGTACGGAACATCCATTATTATAAGCCGATCAACAGCCGAGAGACTGGATAACCTGTTTGTGCTGAGAGAGCTGGACAAGGTCATGGTGAAGGGCAAGGAGGATGCGGTCACGATATTTGAACTGATGGGATTTGCAGATACCATTAGAGAAAAAAAACGGGACTTCGTTGAGATATTCACTTCTGCCCTTACCTTTTACAGAAAAAGGGAATGGGATCAGGCACAGGAGGCTTTCAAAAAAACCCTTAGGCTTGAGCCCGAAGACAAAACCGCACGTCTCTATCTGGACAGAATCAGCTCTTACCGTGAAAACCCGCCACCGCCCGAATGGGACGGTGTTACCGTATTCACGACCAAATAAATCGATATTGATTAAAAAACCCGAATCCATACGGCAAAGACGGGAGTGCCTCTAAAGAGAAGTAAACCGACAAAAGATCAGGAGTCAGAAACCAGGAGCAAGAATCCAGAAATGAGTCCTAACAAAGTGAAAAACAAGACCATACTCATAACCGGCTCAACGGACGGAATAGGAAGACAGACCGCTCTCGACCTGGCACAAACCGGGGCAACCATACTCTTACACGGCAGGAATTCGGCCCGGGGTGAAAGGGTGTTGCATGCCATCAAAAAGGCGACGGGAAACAATCGTATCGAGCTCTTCATTGCTGATCTGGCCTCCCTAAACCAGGTTCGCATCCTGGCTGAACAGGTTCATCAAAAACATGAGTCTTTAGACGTGCTCATCAACAACGCAGGGGTCTATGAAACAACGCGCAAAATCTCTCAAGACGGATTTGAGAGGACCTTTGCCGTCAATCACCTGGCCCCGTTTCTCCTGACCCATCTGTTGCTTGACCTATTGAAAAAGGGCGCGCCCAGCCGCATCATCAACGTGAGCTCCATGGCCCATGCCTCTTCTATAGACTTTGAAAACCTCCAGGGTGAAAAGCATTACGGTGGATACAAAGCCTATGCACTTTCCAAGTTGTGTAATATTCTTTTCACATACAAGCTCGCACGCAGGCTTGAAGGGACAGGTGTTGCCGCTAATTGCCTTCATCCTGGAGTAATCACCACAAAACTTCTGAAAGCGGGATGGGGAGTGGGAGGAAACCCTGTAACCGAAGGCTCCAAAAATTCGGTGTACCTTGCCACCGCTTCGGAACTGGACAATGTTACCGGAAAATACTTCATGAACAGAAAACAGACAAAATCATCAGGCGTTTCCTATAATCAAGAAATCCAAAAAAAACTGTGGCACATCAGTGAACAACTGACGGGTATTGTTTTTAAATAACTATGATTCAACAATCCCTGCCTAACGGCCGGTTCTTTAGTATTTGCCCCCAGAGTATTGCTACACTACTATACATATTGTAAACGAAGTTTGTCCGCCGTCCTTTTGGCGGGCTTGCCCACCGTCTGGCAGGCGGGGCGTGGGACTCTTCTAAAGGCCGTATCTTCCGGATCAAATCTCCTTCTTCCTGTGATGCGGCCCGAGTCGCGGTCTGCATGGCAACGGCCCAATGGTATCAATTACCTTCCTTGGCAGCAGACTGCAGCGAGGGCCGCTTGCATCTTAGGAGTAGATACTGCCTTGAGAAGAGTACCATGCCGAGCCATTTAAAATCCATCCTTGGAGAAAACCGCGGCCCTGCTGAAGCATATACGAGGTTCATGGCACAGTCTGAGCCCCGCGTTATGCGCCCCGTCAATAAGCTTTCCGAAAAATTTCGCTGACACATGACCCCGCGGCTCGGACAAAAGGAACAGGCTCTCGCTCCCCAAGCAAGAGTATACCTGTTCAAAGAACTTGTTCGGACTCCGAACCTCATGGACCATCCAAAAGGCCAGGGCGAAATTCACGTTTTTATGATTTCCTAAGGTATCAGGCCCGCACAGATGTGTCCGGATGCGATGATGCACGCCCGCCTTTGCAGCGCGCCTTTCAACCACATCCAGCATCTCCCTTTGGATGTCCACAGCGATCACCAACCCGCCATCTCCTACCAGCCTGGCAATGCCGATAGTGAAAATGCCCATGCCGCAACCTACATCCAGGACAGTCATCCCCGGTCTGACATAAGGGGAGAGGAGCTTTTCGGACCGGTGAACCATACTTCTTAATCTGTTGTCAAATGTGTAGGCAAGCCGCCACGGACAGACATGAGACATTTTAAAAAACCTCCTTGTGCTCAAGCACAAACCGGCATTCCGAAGCACCGTCCGCGATTCTGTTGTTGAGCCCGTTGCGGTCGAAGACCACTTCCTCCGGAAGGTAACTGTTGAAAATTACATTGTCCGTGGCGCACATAAATTTTGTCAGTTCAGGCGCTCCTATGCTGGAAAAAAACTCATGAAACTTGCAATTTTTTACACGAAAGGCGTATCTTTTTCCACTTTGCTCTTCGATCTCCATCCGGTTCCAACGCGTCGGGCCTTCGCGGTTGGTACGCTGCTGGTATTTTATGAGATTTTCAAAGGTGCGCCCCGCCTCCACGGACCTGAAGTTACCCTGCTGAACGGCCAGGGCAATGGGAAGGATGACGGCCCTCATAATCTCATAGGCCTTTTCCTGACCCAGTCTGTCTTTCAGCCTGATATACAGCCAGCCCTGTAAGACCACGGTTTTTATAAAGTCCTTGGGCAAATCCTTAGGTATTCTCTTTTTAAAAAAGGGTAGCGTCAGTACTGTCCCCAATAAAAACAGTAATGGATTTTTGATGTATCCTTTGAGAATCCCGTAGGCCATGGGTAGCACGAACGGCCGGGCCGGGTTTTCCGTATCTGTCTTAAGCATGTTGGGCTCCTTTGTTTGCTGAAATAATATATACTTATTTTAATAAGTTATTTCTTTCAGGCTATTATTCTAAGAACCGGTTTAAAATATAATATGAGCTCATATTCATATTGTCAAGATAAAAATATGAAATCATGTTCATATTTTTCATTGACTTTCGGCCCGGTAATGGAGAATATGACGTATATGACAATTAAGGAGGCGACCAATGCCACAAAGACAAAAAAATGGCGTGAGGGAACCGGTTCAACAAAGGGGAAAGGAAAAAAAGGCACGAATAATCACGGCGGCTCGCAAGCTCCTGAATAGTCTGGACTATGAGGCAGTTACAGCGAACAAGATCGCCGGGGAAGCCGGGGTCTCCGTGGGGACCTTCTATTCCTATTTCAAGGACAAGCGGGACGTGTTTCTGGCGGTGATCAGGCAGTATTCAGGGGACGTCTTTGGTGAAATGATTGCCAACATTCATGAGATGAAACAGGGCCCCGCAAGACTGGCGGAGGTTGTGCGAAGCCTCATCTTGGTGGCCAAAAAGAGGCATGATCATGAAAAAGGCCTCCATAAACAGATGCTGGTAGAGTCCATCCGCGACCCGGAGGTTCAGGAACTTGCGCTCATGGAAGAGAGCCGGGCGGATCCCCTGATAAGAGAGATCTTGAACCAATACATGGATCAGATCGATGTCAAAGATGTGGATGCCGCCATATTCCTGATGACGACCTGCGTGGAACAGATAATCCACCACCTGATTCTTTATGGAAGCCCAATCCCAGAGGAGAGGGTATTTGAAGAGCTCTCCCGAATGATTTACCGGTATCTGGCCCAGTCTTGAAGCTCAAAGAAAAGGCTCTATCCTCAGACCAAAATTCCATCCATAGCACAGGCCTATCTTTTCACGGCTTCTTCTGATAAACTTTACCCAATAGAACAACTGTTTATCAAAAAAAGGAGGGTTTGATATGCCTATTTTCATGATGTTTGGAAAATATTCCTCGGAGGCGTTAGAGGGAATCAGTTCCGATAGAACGGAGAAGGCTGTTGAATTGATAAAAAAGCATGGTGGGAAGGTAATCTCCATGTATGCTGTGATGGGGGAACATGATCTTGTATTGACCCTGGATTTCTCTGATGCGGAAAAGGCCTTCGCCGCATCCGTCGCCTTAAACAAACTGACGGGAATCTCTTTTACAACATCCCCTGTCGTGGAAGTGGAAAAATTTGATAAGTTAGTGGCCGAAGTAAAGGATATTTAATCCATGACGTGGCCAAAAATTTGTTAGGATTGCCACGTGTTAGGATTTCTTTTGGTGGCAACCAAGGCACTTCCTGAAGGGTGCGGTACCGGATAGACCTTCTTTTTGCAATTCCCTGTGACAGCCCTTGCAGTTTTTGTGAAAGGCAAGCCTGAGATTTTTGATATCCCCCTTGCTTTTTATTGGATCATGGCATGACGCGCATTTCTGAACCGGATCCCCTTCTTCCCAGATGTTTTTGCCGTCTTTGTAGACGTGGTGGCATTTGTTGCAGGCTATTTCAAAATCCGCCATATGCATTTCATGTTCAAACGGGACAGGTCCTCTCCGATTGGATGGATACACATCCTGATCAATTTCTATGAACACCGGCATTTCATCGGCAGTGAGAACACCAAATGCAAAAGAACAGAAACAACAGGCCAAAAGAAACGCAACGGCTATTACCGGCTTTTTTTCTTTCATTTTATACCTCGTAAATTTTTGATTTCCATGGAACGCATAATGATCTTATTTATTAATTGAAAAAATATTTCAAGGAATTTTCAGCCTGAAACATTCAATTCTCACCACACATTAAAAAAATTTTTACGGATTTCCGAACAGATGCCCCGACGATCTTGTTATCTTCCCTGACGGGAAGATACTGAAACCCTGGAGACGGAAAACGGGTCACCATCTCTCCATGGAGGACTTAAGGGCATTGATTGATTCACGACCTGAGGTCATTGTGGCGGGAACAGGGGTGAGTGGAGGCGTGAAACCGGACAAAAATATTGAATCGGATCTGGCCAAGTTGGGCATTGAATTCATTGCCGCACCGAACGCGGACATCATTAAGGTGTTCAAAGCACTTGCACCGGCAAAAAGGGTGGGGGCCGGTTTTCATCTGACATGTTAAACAGATATGAGTATTGAAGATAAAACTTCCATTTCACACCTCAAAAACCTTTGATATTTCTCACTGAGCAGGCGATTGACCTTATCATCAGAGTGGAGATCAGGAGGGATGACAGTGGCTGAAATCACACAGAAACAAAGATTTTTGGGAACCCTCCTGGGCACCGGCTCCGACAGGTTCCCGTTTTTCGACCTTGAGCCCGAAGAGAACACTCTCAGGCGTTGGCACCGGATCTCCTCTCCGATCCTTCTTCCTTCAAACAACACTACAATCCTGACCAACCTCCCGTTATGAAAGGGGCTTTGTAAAACGAAGCGAACGCCTTCACAAGGAAGGCCGAGTTCTTTACGTGGATGCCTCGGGAGGCGGTCTTTTACAGATGTTGGGTGTGGGAGATTGGGACTCCCTGGTAGCTGCTTCCTTTGCGCTTGTTAAAAGGCCGCAGATGGTGGTGGACCTTGTTGATAGAACCACGGATTTTTACTGTATTTGTCTTGAGAACGTGCTTTCAAAAGTGTCGGTTGACTATGCGTCATTTTATGAACCCATTGCATCCAACACTGGACCCGTGATTTCTCCTGCCATGTTTGAGCGCTTCGCCATACCCGGCTACAAAAAAGTCATTGATGTCTTGAAGAAGAATCAAATTACTCTTCGTATTCTTTGTACCACAGGAGGGGACTTGACTTCACTCTTGCCCTCCCTCATCGATATCGGCATCAACGCGCTTTGGATAAGCAACATTAGCAGTGCCGGCATGGAATACCCAAAACTTCGTCGTCAATTCGGCTCTGAAATCGCCCTGAT
>CAZIXY010000141.1:0-8537 GCA_964543315.1 uncultured Desulfobacteraceae bacterium
ATTTGTGTAGTTATTATGTTAAATTGTCTCTCTTTAATGTCCGAATCGATGCTTGTTATGCCGTTAAGCATGTAAAAGAGAGCATTTAAACAGAAAGTATTACCCTCTGCCGCCATTGCACAGAGGTTTGGAATATTGTTGAGTGTATTTATATTGATGAAGAAGGTGTCCGTAGGACTACCCTGAACACAAAAATCATCCGTGAAATAGTATTGTCAAGAGATTTATTTAAATCCTTTCCATTTGAGTGTACAGCTCTTTTGTTTTTCCTTCGAGGAAGGAGCCTGATAGGATGAAAATGTTTGGCCATGCTTCTCCTTTTTGACTTATTCGATATCATCAGCTAAAATTACAAATATCTATTTTGGCAAGTCCAATTATATTTGTGGCAAGAGTATAGCCATATTCCTTTTCAGAATATAGGGTTGATAGCCTGCGTGTTGTGTTGTTTAGTCCATGCGGGCGATAATTTCTTTGAGATGGAGTTTAGTCACTTTGAACTGCTGTCAAAAATTATGCTGAGGACCACGGGTATCTACTTTCAGGGTAAAAGGATGCATAAAATACTTGTAATCAATATCGGTTCAACATCTACCAAGCTGGGACTGTTTCTTGATCAGACTTCTTTGTTCAGGGAGACCATCGAACACTCATCTGAAGATCTGATTGAGCTGCAGGGTTATGACAAAAGGCTTCGGTTCCACCACGACGTGGTGGAGAATGTATTGTTCACAAAGAAGGATGATCTTGAACCGTTAGCTCTGGTGGTAAGTCGGGGAGGGTTGACCAGGCCGGTTCAAGGTGGTGCTTACTATATCAATGATGCAATGCTTCGTGACCTTCGCTCAGGGGACTATGGATGGCATCCCTGCAATATTGGGCCAGGTATTGCCTATTCCATTGCCGAGAGATACGGAGTAAAGGCGGTTATCTATGACTCTCCTGTGTCTGACGAGTTGATTCAATTGGCCCGCTTCTCAGGCCTTATAGGCATAGAGCGGGGAGCCGCATTTCATGTATTGAGCCAGAAATCAGCAGGTCGAAAGGCTGCACGAGAAATGGGTGTTCCTTATGAAAAAGGCAATTTTATTGTAGCCCATATGGGGGGCGGGATTACGATTGGTGTCCACAAAAAGGGCAGGATCATCGATGGGACGCACGGCCTTAGTGAAGGGCCGTTTACTCCGCAGCGTACAGGGGCATTACCTCTTCAAGAGTTTATGAATCTCTGTTTTTCAGGACAATTCACTCAGGAGGAATTGAGCCGGAGACTTTTCGGCAAGGGAGGAGTTCATTCCTATCTCGGCACCCATGATATCGCGGCCGTGGAGCAAAACGCTAAAAAAGGTGATGAAAAATCCTTGCTGGTATTAAAGGCAATGGCATACCAGGTCAGTAAAGAGATATGTTCCATGGCCTCTGTTTTAGAAGGCCGAATAGATGCTATTGTGTTGACCGGCAACCTTTGCCGCGCAAAAACGGTTGTAACCGAGATACGGAACAGGGTTAGTTTTTTAGGGAGGCTATTGATTTTCCCCGGTGAAGATGAATTAGAGAGCCTGGCACAGGCTGGACTAAGGATCATGTCTCCGGGCGGGGAAACAGTCAAAGAATATGCCTGATGGCAAGCTGGTTGGTGAAAGGTTTAGAAAGAAAGAAATAATATCGCCCGCGATGGAAGGAAAAATGGAAAAAGTACCTGAAGAAGAGGTCGAACAGCGAATAAGCAGGTTACAACTCATTCTTGCGGAGGCGGATTTGGATGGGGCCTTTATCCTGCAAAATGTGGATATTTACTATTTTTCAGGCACAATCCAGGCCACAGTTTTGTTTGTACCTCGAGAAGGCAGCCCGGTTTTGATGGTTCAGAAGGCCTGGGAAAGGGCGCAAGAAGAATCTCCTCTTGAAAAAATAGTCCGCATAAAAAATCCTAACCAGGTAGTCCAGGTGCTTAGAGATTTCGGCGTTAATATATTGGAGACCGCAGGTCTTGAAATGGACGTCTTACCGGTCAACATATATTTTGGATACAGGAAGTACTTCCCGCAGTGCCGCTGGGTGGATATTTCAGGAAAGATACGCAAGCTGCGTATGATCAAATCTTCCTATGAAATCGACCAAATCAGGCGGGCAGCGGTTATTCTTAACAGGGGGTTCACGGAGATAAGAGAATTGATGCGGGAAGGGATGACCGAATTGGAGATTGACGGGTGGCTTGCGCTGATTGCACGCAGACAAGGACATATGGGAATTCTCCGCATGCGTGGATGGAACCAGGAAATGACGCATGCGCATGTGCTGTCCGGCGAAAGCGGCTCGGAGATTTCGTTTCTTAACAGCCCGCATGGAGGGACTGGTAACACACCTGCTATGGCGCAGGGTGCCGGAAATCGTAGCATAAGGAAAAATGAGCCCATCGGCATAGACTACGGTGTCGCCGTAAACGGTTATACCGGCGACCAATTTCGGACTTTTGTGATAGGTAATCTATCAAAGACCCTCGAGAGGGCACATGACTGTTCAAGAGATATTCATCGCTTGTTAGTAAGGGAGGCAAAACCAGGGCGCCGCTGTTCTGATCTGTACAACCTTGCTGTGGAGGAGGCTACAAATAAGGGATATAGTGATTTTTTTATGGGGCATGGGGATGGGCAAACCAGGTTCGTTGGGCATGGAATCGGCCTGGAGATTGATGAATATCCTATTATTGCTACACACTCCGAAGACAGAATAGAAGTTGGAATGGTTATAGCGATTGAACCAAAATTTATTTTCCCGGGGAAAGGTGTAGTGGGACTGGAAGACGACTACCTGGTTACCCCTTCAGGATTGGAGAGGCTTACATTGACAGACCAGGTATTGTTGCAAGTTCATGCGCTCCCTCAACAACGAAGACGTCGAAGTTCCGAAATCAATTTTAAACAGGCAACTCAATCTGCTGTCCTATGAAGGGCTACAGAATTACCTGATGAACACTCACATTTCTCCTGCAATAATAATGCGAATAAACGAGTTTGGGGAATCCGATCTCCTGGTGACTTTTTTTACCGCCGACAGGGGGAAACTAAAGGGGGTCGCAAAGGGAGGCAGGAAAAGCCGCAGGCGCTTTGCCAATTGTCTGGACCTCTTTTGCCTTGCAGATCTGGAATACGAGAAGAAAAGAAAAGGCGAACTGTTTTTTCTTCGTTCATGCAGGCTGATCAACGCATTTCCTGGGCTCAGATCCGATTTTTCTTCCCTGTCTCTGGCAAGTCATATGATTGAGCTTACCGGAATACTCTTTCCTCTTGGCGTGGATGACAGGAAAGTGTTCGAGCTGCTGGAAAATTCATTTCATGTCTTGAATAAAGGCGCGAGAAAGGACGTCCTCGGTATTTTTTTCGACGCAAAGGTAATGAGCCTTGGTGGATACACCATTGAATTGAATAAGTGCAGTGTGTGCGGGCGTGATTACAAAGGGGAGGGGAGGGCGGTATTCAGGCCGAACAAAGGGAGTATCTGCTGCCTGAAATGTGCGGACGAGTCGGCAACTTCACCGGGCCTTTCTCCTGAATCGATCAAAGTGCTCGGCCTTATGCAATCAGGCGGGTGGGATACGGTAAATGGATTGTCATTCACAGAGGATATCATTCGGGACATCAAGATGGTGGTCAAGATGCATATGGAATATAGAATCGGCCGGAGATTAAAGACGGCTAAGTATCTGGAATAAGAGAGGTACAAGGCGCAGGGCATCAGGCGCAAGGAAAAACATGTCGCTACCTTGAGACTTGCGCCCCACCAAACAGGCGGCGGGCAGGCCTGCGCCGTGTGGTTTTTGTCTAAATCATCTCCAACGCACATGCCATGGATACACCGCCTCCCCCGCAGAGGGTCGCCAGCCCCAGGCTTTTTCCCCGATTTTTCATGGCATAAAGAAGGGTCACCATGATGCGGACACCCGTTGATCCGACTGGATGCCCCAGTCCAATGCCGGAGCCGTTCACGTTGGTAATTTCCCGATTCAAACCCAACTCCTTTTCGCACCCTAAGTATTGGGCGGCAAATGCCTCATTGAGTTCAATCAGTTCGAAGTCATCCAGATTAAGATCGGGGCTTTTTTCAAACAGGTTTTTGACCGCCGGGACGGGGCTTAACCCCATCACCGAAGGATGGCAAGCGCCACGGCCCGTGGCCCGTATCCGTGCAATGGGCTGGATGCCCAATTCTTTGGCCTTGTCCGCCGACATGATGACCATTGCGCTTGAGCCGTCATTTATACCTGAAGAATTACCCGCCGTAACCTTGCCTGTTTTGGGGACAAAAGCAGGGGGGAGTTTAGCTAATTGATCCATAGTAAGGCCCGGCCGGAAGTGTTCGTCCTTATCAAAGATAATGGGGGGCTTTTTTCTCTGGGGAACTTCGATGGGAACTATCTCTTCTTCGAAGTCACCTTCCAGCGTGGCCCTCTCTGCATAGTTATGACTGCGCAGGGCAACTTCATCCATTTCTTCGCGGCTGATGTTATGCAACTGGGCCACGAATTCGGCGGTATGCCCCATGATATAAGGTTTACCCTTGAAGAGTTCAAGAGGCATTCCTTCTTTTACAGGGCCATCTTCAGGATGAGGAATCAGGTGAGAACCGCAGTGCAGGCCGTGGATCAGGCCGTCTACAAATACGTTGTCCTGAAGGCGGCATCCCCAGCGGGCTCCCGGTACTGTGTAGGGTACACCAGACATATGTTCCACCCCACCAGCTAAAATAATATCGGCCATCCCAACCTGGATCATAGCCATTCCAGATATAACCGCTTCCATTGCCGAGGTACATACCCTGTTGACGGTAACCGCCGTGACATAATCAGGTATACCTGCCATAAGGGCGGCAACTCGTGCTACATTCATGGCATCTGTCGGCTCAAGACAACACCCGAATCGGACGTCGTCAATCATATCGGCACTGATGCCGGCACGGTTGATCGCTTCTTTCATGGTTATGCTTCCAATAAACGGGGCGTTCAGGTCTCTCAGGGTACCCCCAAAGGCTCCGATAGCTGTCCTGCATGCAGAAACAATAACGATTTCTTTCATATTAACTCCTTATAGGATTGATGATTGGCGATTGGCGATTTACGATCACAGTTTGATAATGGATAATCGAGAATCAATAGGTGGGACTATGTTTTTTCCTTTGAAGCCAATTCCTTAAGGATCTCGGTATTCCTTTGGATGCGCTTTTGGTTCGCCTTCAGGTTACGCTTGTTTGATTTTGTCTTTCTGCCGCGCATACTTTTCGTCTTTTTGGAATTCGAAGCCATCTTTCGCTTCTCCTTAATCAAGATATTTAAAGATAGGATCATTTACTACTGTCCGGAACCCCTGTCAAGGATAAATGGGTGAAAATGCATTTCGAGGGCCGTTCGGATTGAACTCTTTGCCGGAGACATTCTGCTTGGGGACTGTGGCTTTTTTCAATTTCGGATGCAAATTGTTATAATTGATTAAAATGATTAAATATGTCATACTTATAAAATAATGATTGACATGATGCGAAACAATATATTAATGTATATTAGTAGTTTAATGTAATAAAGTGTAAAAAAGGGTGGCCACCGTATCCTTTGGGGCGGTAGACCCTGATTTATAAGATAAAACAGCAGCTATCCGCCCCGTAATAGGGGTTGTGTGGGAAGGGAGAAAATATGGGTATTTTTGACGAAAGCTATTCATCAATCGATCTGGCAAAAATCCTTGGTGTGCACCGGGTGACGGTCACCAACTGGATAAAGAAGGGGGCGCTGAACGCGGCTCGAACCCCTGGAGGAAGGTACAAGGTTACAAAGCAGGATTTGAGGAACTTCTTGAGTGAACAAGGCATGCCCATTCCTGACTTCCTCCGAACAGAGACAAAGAAACTGGTAGTGGCCGTTGATGATGATGACGCCATCTTGAAAATACTTGAAAGTCTCTTTTTGACTGGCGACATGCCGTATCTGTACCAATTAGAGACCTTCAATAATCCCCTGGATGCCGCCCTTTTCATAGGTGATTCAAAACCGGATCTTGTGCTCCTGGACCTGCTCATGCCGCAACTAAATGGTTTTAATTTAGCAGAAAAGATCAAACAGACCAGCCCTGACACCCGGATTATTATTATAACAGGCCACGCGACAGAGGAAAACCTTGGCAAGTTAAGGCGCTACAGCGTGGAAGCAATCATGGCCAAACCTTTTGGGTTGGAGGAATTAAGAAATACGATTGAGGACACCCTCATGACAAAAGCAACAGGATAGGAGTTTTATGCCAGGTGAACTATTACAGCAAATTAAAGAAGAATAGGAGAGAATATATGACATCGACAATGCAAAATCAATTTTCGAAGCAGGTTTTTGACCTGGATGAAGCCCTTGAGAACATAGGCGGAGACATGGATTTGTTAAAGGAAATCTTAGAGATATTCTTAGACGACTATCCCAATCAGATGGAGCAGATCCAGAAAGGGATATTAGCTGGTGATTCCAAAGCCGTAGAGCAGGCAGCCCATAGTCTCAAGGGCTCTGTTGCGAACTTTGCGGCCGGCCGGGCACGTGAAGCGGCCTATCGCGTTGAGGTTTTGGGAAGAGAAGGGAATCTGGGAGAAGCAAAGGAAGCCCTGGCTGATCTCGAGCGGGAGATCGGAGAACTCGAGGCAGCAATGAATGCAGCGTTATAGGATCCGTGAAATGTCTGGTTGGTAAGGAGGTGGTCTAATGAATAAGAAGATATTGGTTGTTGATAACGATCGGTTCATGTTGGAGCTAATGACCAATGTGCTTGAAAAAGAAGGGCATGAGGTCTTAACGGCAAAAGACGGCATATCCGCCCTGGATATACTGGGAACCTATGTCCCGGACGTTATGTTTATTGACTTGATAATGCCTAATATTGGCGGGAAAACGCTCTGCCGTATTATCCGCAAGATGCCGGAGTTTAAAAACCTTTACGTTATTATCTTTTCTGCCATTGCCGCCGAAGAAGAGGAGGATTTCACTGAAATCGGAGCAGATTTATGTATTGCAAAAGGCCCGCTTGAGGAAATGGCCCGGCATGTCCTTTATGCGATGGATCAATCGGATCAAAAGACTTCACCTCACCTTCCAAGAGCAACACTAGGACAGGAATCTCTTCGTTCCAGGGAGATAACCAGGGAACTGCTCTCTGTCAAAAGGCATTTTGAGGTTGTCTTGGAGGGTATGTCTGAAGGGATCCTGGAAATCACCCCTGAAGCAAAAATTGTTTACGCCAACCCGGCCGCTTTCTCCTTAGCTGGCATACCAGAGGAAGAGTTATTGGGTTCAAATTTCATTGACCTCTTTTCGTCACCAGATCGTCTGAAGATCAAAACCCTTCTGGATAACGGGCTTAGCGGTCCACAAACAATATCCCTTGATTCGCCCGTGACGCTGAACGACAGGCAGGTTTCACTTCACTTCCAGCCCCTCAAAGACAATGAGAATAAGGCCATTGTTATTTTGAATGACGTGACAGATCAAAAACGTATGGAAGCCCAGCTTCTCCAGTCCCGGAAGATGGAAGCGGCGGGCTCTCTGGCAGCCGGCATCGCCCACGACTTTAATAACCTGCTCATGGCCATCCAGGGAAACGTCTCTCTGACTCTTTTCGGAATGAACCCCTCACACCCGAATTATGAAAGGCTGAAAAGTATTGAAAAACAGGTTCAAAGCGGATCCAAACTGACCGCCCAGCTTCTCGGATACGCCCGGAAAGGCAAATATGAGGTTAGGCCCATTGATCTTAACCGGTTGGTAAAAGAAATAGCTTACACATTCGGCAGGACCAGAAAGGAGATTACGATTCATCGAGGGCTTGCTGAGGACCTGTTTCCCATTGCGGCGGATCAGGGGCAGATGGAACAGACCTTGTTGAATCTGTTTGTGAATGCTGCAGATGCCATGCCTTCCGGCGGGAGCCTCTTCCTGAAAACAAGGAATACCACCCACGAGGAAATGAAAGGCAGGTTGTATGCACCTAAGCCCGGGAACTATATCTTATTGACAATCAGGGACACAGGAACCGGTATGGACAATGAAACAAAGGAACGTATCTTTGAACCTTTTTTTACCACCAAAGAAATGGGAAGAGGCACCGGACTTGGATTGGCTTCGGTCTACGGTATCGTAAAGGGTCATGGCGGATACATAGATATTGATTCCGAGAAAGGTGCCGGCACGACTTTCAGTATTTATCTGCCCGCAACAGAAGCAGAGGTCAGTGCACATACAGCGGAAAAGGAAGAACGCGGTGAAATCTCCCGGGGTTCGGAAACGCTTCTTCTTATAGATGATGAGCAAACGATTATCGATGTTGGCACGAAGATGATGGAGGTTTTAGGCTATCAGGTTTATGTAGCAAAGAGTGGAAAAGAGGCTATAGATGTATACAAGGCAAACAGAGACAGGATTGATATGGTCATCTTAGATATGATCATGCCTGACATGGGTGGTGGAGAAACCTATGACTGTCTCAAGGAAATCAATCCTGACATAAGAGTACTCC
>CAZIXY010000142.1:0-8428 GCA_964543315.1 uncultured Desulfobacteraceae bacterium
AGGCGCGTTATGTGAAAAAACAGGCCGGGTCGGAATTTTTGCCCAAATTGAGCACAAGCTATAGCTATACCCGACTGGATGAGGTGAAGAGGAGCGCAGCCGTCCCTTTGGGGGGAGGGTTGGCAATACCCGGCAGAGACTTGAATACCAAAGACAATTACCAATGGAAGTTTACTGCTACGCAGCCTTTATTTACCGGCTTTGCCCTGTTGAGTTCTTACCAGTTGGCAAAACTGGGCATTGATCAGTCTGAAATGGAACTTGAGCTGGAAAAGTTAGATCTGGCGTTAAAGGTGAAATATGCCTATTTCGGGATACTAAAGGCGGAAAAGGCCTTGGCAGTGGCACGAATGGCGGTGGAATCACTGGAGGCACACGTCAAGGTTGCTCGCAGTTTTTATAAGGTGGGCATGATACCCATCAATGACCTTTTAAAGGCAGAGGTCGAACTGGGCAATGCGCAATATGATCTTGTAAGAGCCCAAAATGCTGATCGACTGTCCCGTTCCGCTTTCAATATCGTCCTGTCGAGACCTGTTAATGCTCCTGTAAATGTAAAAGACGTCCTGGGTTATAAGCCGAGGAAAGGAGTTTTTGAGGAATACTTGGAAACGGCCCTTGAAAACCGTCCTGAAATGAAAGTCCTTGAGATCAATATTCTTCAAACGGATCAGGACATAAGGCTGGCAAGAAGCGGTTTTTATCCTGAAATAGGTTTGGAATTCGACTATATCAAGGAGGGGGATGACCCGGACGTGTCCGGCAGCCCTTTTCACGATTCCAGCTCGTGGCAGGCCATGGCTGTGGCCTCATGGAATTTCTGGGAATGGGGAAAGACTCATTATTCAGTAAAGGAGAAAAAGGCTTTCAAGAGGGAGTTGATACAGACAAAAATGGGCCTGCAGGACAGCATCAGGCTTGAGCTAAAGGAAGCTATGTTGTCTTTGGATGAAGCGAGAGAAAATATTCCAACCACGAAAAAGGCCGTTGAGCAGGCTGAGGAGAACCTGAGGGTGAGTGAGGAGAGGTACAAGGCCCAGGTGACAACTTCCACGGAAGTTCTTGATGCGCAGACACTTCTTACCCAGGCAAGAACCAACTATTATAATGCCATCTACGATGAAAAGTTGGCCAGGGCAAAATTAATGAGAGCCCTTGGGGCATATTAATTGGGCAATGACTAAAGTGAACTAAAATGCCTAAAACAAATAATGAATTAAATAAAATATTTTACTCATTTTAGATAATTAAAATATGGTTTACTTTGGTCAGTTTAGCCCCCTTAAATCATGATTCACCTATTCCATCTGTATAAAAATTTCGGTCCCAATATAGCTTTAAGTGATATAAATTTAAGGGTTCATGAAGGAGAATTCGTTTTTATTTCTGGACCCAGCGGGGCAGGTAAAACCACCCTTCTCAGGCTCATTTTTGGGGCAGAAAGACCTACCAGCGGTCATATCCTAATCAACGGAATCAATCTAAATCGTATCAGCCGCAAGAAACTTGATTTTCTGCGTCGTAAGATAGGGTTCGTTTTTCAGGATTTCAAGCTACTGCCCACAAAGACCGCATTTGAGAATGTGGCCCTTGCTCTGGAGGTGACCGGAGAACGCCGCTCTTTAATCCGAAAGAAGACCCGACAATCTCTGAAGCTGGTCGGTTTAGTGGAAAAGGAACAAGCCTATCCCCTCGAGTTGTCGGGAGGGGAACAACAAAGGGTCGCTATCGCCAGGGCCATTGTGAAAGACCCTTTAATTCTTCTCGCGGACGAACCTACAGGCAACCTGGATCCGGACCTTACAAAGGATATAATGGTCCTTTTTAAAAGCATACACATGAAAGGGGCCACTGTGGTTATTGCCACACACAGCCGTGAGTTGCTGGAAGATACTGAGCAGGGGAAAATATTTTTGAATCGGGGAAGAATATTCGGGGAAAAATGAGACTCGGATTGTGGCCATATTTTTTTAGACATACGTTTGCTAACATAATGAGCAACCGGGTTGTTCATGTCATTGGACTCGGGACAATGGTTGTGTCCTTGTTTATCTTTTGCGCGTTTTTGCTCCTGTTAGTGAACCTTAACGTTTGGGTTGGAGAATGGGGCCATTCTCTGGCCATGTCTGTTTATCTTCAGGACGGAATAAGTGAGGCCGAAAGAAACAATATACATTCTATTGTCGGAAGTTTACCGGGTGCTCAAATCAAACGTTTTATTTCTAAGGAGAGGGCGCTAACAGAGTTTAAAAGAGTTCTGGGTTCCCAGTCAGGACTCCTGGAAGGTTTATCACGTAATCCTCTGCCGGCATCTTTTGAGGTGGTTTTCAACAGTGCGGAAGAGGAAAAGACCGATGCGGGAGGGATAAAACAGGCTCTCGAAAAAGTGGAAGGTGTCGAAGAGGTCCATTACAGTGAAGAATGGTTGGATCGGTTCGAGGGTCTGATGAGGATGATCAAGCTTGTCGGTTTTATAATCGGGGGACTGCTCTGTATGGGGGTCCTTTTTATTGTCATGAATACCATAAAACTGACTATCTATTCACGAAAAGAGGAAATTGAAATTCTAAAACTGGTAGGAGCTACCGACTGGTTTGTCAAGATACCTTTTATGCTGGAAGGTATGATTCAGGGGATTATAAGCGGAGCCCTGGCACTTCTCATACTTTTTTTGGGATTTCTCATTATCTCCACGGAAAGGATGTATTTTTTGGATCTCGCCGTGTTCGATATTGTATTCATCCCTTATGAATACGTCCTTTCAGTCTTTTTGCTGAGCACTGTTTTAGGGTTGATAGGGAGCTTTATCGCAGTAGGTCGGTTTTTTAAGGTATGAACAAAGAGATTACATCTGGGTTATTGAAAAGCCTGATCCTTCCAGCCTTTCTGTTTCTCGCCTTTTTTTCAAAACCATCTGAAGTCATTTCAATACCGGCATCTTGGGCCGGTGAATCTGAAATAAATGAAATCGAAACCAAACTCTCGAAGGAGAAAAAGAAATTAAGGGCGTTCGATATAAAAGAAAGGGACATATTAATCCACTTGGCTGATCTTGAACATGAGGTCGAGAAGAAAAGGAAGGTAATAGATGAATTGAAGAAAAGAATTGTTCTTGCCAAGAACGATCTGGAAAAGTTGAGAAATATGCTGAATGGTCTCGGGAAATCATTAGAAGCTGCGGAAAACCAACTGGCGGAGAGACTGGTGGCCATGTATAAGTATGCCAGGAAAGGTTACATCAAATTAGTGGCTACCTCCGGTAGCCTGGGACAACTCTGGCATAGATTGAAATACATTAAGGCCATTGTAATAGAAGGTAGGAAAGGACTCGCTCTTCTGGCAGACCGGACCGTGGAATATGAAAAGGAGATCATGCTGGTGCAGGAACGTATTGCCAAAACTGAGGCAATGAAAAATCAGGAAGGCGAACGTTTGATAGCCTTAAAAAAGGAGCTTGAAAAAAAAGTAGTCTATCTCGTTAAGATCCATATTGAAAGAGAGTTTTATGAAACAATCGTGAAGGAACTGCAGATTGCGGCTCGAAATATGAAGCAAACCATGCAAAACATAGAGAATAAAAAAAAATATAAACTGCCTCGACCCTCTAATTTTGCTGATTTAAAAGGACGTTTGTGCCTTCCGATTAAAGGGCGTATATTTAGGAGTGATAAACGCTTGGGATTCGAAAAGATGAATCTTCAGAAGGGAATTTTCATTGAAGGTTCTTCCGATGGAAAGGTGAGGGCTGTCTTTTCAGGAAGAGTAGATTTTTCAGGAAAACTAAAAGGCTACGGCGAAGTTATTATTATTAATCACGGTTCACGATATTTTACCATATCAGCTAACCTGTGGCAGAGAAAAAGGAATGAAGGTGACGTCGTGGAGGCGGGAGAGGTTATAGGGTTGGCTGGACACATTGGGTCTTCAAAGGAGACCAGGCTTTATTTCGAAATCAGAAGGGCAGGAAAAGAACTGGACCCCCTAAAATGGCTGAAAATTAACTGATGTGATTGTTAGCCGGGCCACCACAGGTCTTCCCGCGCACCTATTTTTTAGTTGTAATTGGCACCTGAATTCTCTTAAGATTTATATTGTATCATTGTGGGAAATTCCGATTAGCGCGCATTCAGCAACAAGCTATTGGGAAGAATGTTGAAATGATTTTATAAAGCATCGTTATATAATTTTAGAAAAGGAAAAACACCTTTCGGATACCCGATAGGCGCTAGCTTATGGCTGTTAAGTGAACGATTTCCGATTTATGCGGCAATTAAACACACCATAAAATTTAATTTCAGGAGTTAGAATATGCCGATTTCCAGAAGAAGATTTATTTTCAATACTGTTTTTGTTTCCTTTTTTATTTTTGGAGCCCTTTTCCTTAACGGGAATGGTGAGGGGGTCAATGCCGATACCAGGGAGGTATACAAAAACATTGAGATTTTTACCGAGGTGTTGAGAGAGATAGAAAAGAACTATGTGGAACCGGAAGATCCGCAAAAGCTGATTTACGGGGCCATTAAAGGGATGATAGAAAGCCTCGATCCTCATTCATCCTTCATGACGAAAGAAGAGCATAAGGAATTAATGATGGAGACAAGGGGGAGCTTCATGGGCATTGGTATTGAAATAACCATTAGAGACAGAGTCCTGACAGTCGTATCGCCCATAGAGGGGACCCCTGCTTATATAGCAGGGGTAAAGGCAGGAGATAAGATCGTTAGGATAGAAGGAAAGTCTACTAAGGACATGACGATGTTGGAGGCCGTTAAAATGATCAGGGGCCCGAAGGGAACCAAGGTCAATTTGACTATTATACGAAATGAGACAGAAAAACCACTGGAATACTCTATCACACGGGATGTTATCCCTCTGAGAAGCGTGAGACATCATCTCCTGAAGCCCGACATAGGGTACGTTAGAATTTCCAATTTTCAAAGTCAGACCGACAAGGATCTTTTATCAGCGCTTGAGAAACTTGAAAAGAACCGAAAGCTGCGGGGGCTCATCCTGGATTTGAGAAATAACCCTGGGGGCTTATTGTCCCAGGCTATAAAAGTATCAGATATTTTTCTTAATGAAGGCGTCATCGTAAGTACCAAAGGGAGAAACACTCTGCAGGATATAGAAGCAACAGCCCGCAAGAACAAGAAGTCGATAAATTACCCAATTATCATTTTAGTCAATAGCGGGAGTGCCAGTGCAGCAGAAATAGTAGCGGGTGCCCTGCAGGACAATAAAAGGGCCCTTATTTTGGGAACAAGGACCTTTGGTAAAGGCTCTGTTCAGACGATTCTTCCCTTGTCCGATGGTTCCGGACTTCGATTAACTACGGCCCGGTATTATACTCCAAGCGGCAAATCAATTCAGTCTAGCGGGATTATGCCTGACATAGAATTGTCGTTCATACCCCCAACCAAAAACGACGATAAAGAAAAGCCTAAATTTTTGAGAGAGGAGGATTTGAAGGGGCATATGACTTGGGAAAATGGGGATGATAAGGGAGCGACTGAAAAGGCCAAGGAACCTGAAAAAGATCAACGGGTCAGGGAGTTGCTTGAGGACGATAATCAGGTACGTCATGCTTTACAGTTGCTTCAGACTTGGAACATATTCTCACACATAAAAAACGGTTTATGACCTTTTTGAGGTCCTGCTGTTAACCGGCATCGGGGTATAAAATGGTTAATTCGGCATGCTGATAAGTTTAGTAATGATAACGAGAAGATGGAACAGTCGTGCAAGAGGTGGAACAATAACCTCCTTGACTTTTCTGTTTATGGTGCCTGCCAGGCTTATTCCTGTCTTTTCAATAAGCACATTTTGTGCAGTTTCGAACAGCTCTGCTGCGGAGCCAATACCCATATATGAAGAAATTTACTCCGTTACAGATGACCTCAAGGGAAAAATAACAAAGGTAGATTATGCAATTTATGAATCATTTTTTCGGAGTGGTACTCAGGAAAGGGATATTTTCTTTTTAGATTTTCAGCCGAGACACAAAAACGGTTATGTCTGGGATTTCACTGAAATCATTATTAAATGCAGCGATATCCATTCGGCCCTCAACCTTCAGAAGACTATTGTTTATGAACTTTCCTCTTTAGGTCCGAACATAGACCTAAGAAAAGAAAAGAGTTCTGTTGGCACTATCATCTGTCATATCTTTGTTAATGATCTTTACACGCATAGGATAAGCCTCAGGTGCGATGGGTATAAAGAATCGGACATCTCTGTCAGGCCCAAGATTGCCATTATCATTGATGATTTGGGTTATAATTCAGATATTGCCTTTTCTTTTATCCAGTTAGATCTATTGCTAAGCTTTTCGGTGCTTCCTTCGGCACCTTTTACTGGAATTGTCGCACATGAAGCAAATACAGAAAGATGTGAAATACTTTTGCATCTGCCGATGGAACCAAAGAAGTATCCGTCTGTAAATCCCGGTCCCGGGGCTTTATTGCTGTCTATGAATGGAGAAGAAATAAGAAGGATTCTTGATAAAGATTTAAGAGAAATTCCGGAAGCCAGGGGCGTTAGTAATCACATGGGGTCATCATTCACAGAAGACCATGACAAAATGCTAATTGTGCTAAAAGAGTTGAAGAAGAGAAACCTTTATTTTATTGACAGCCGAACCAGCAGGCATACGGTCGGTTTCAATCTGGCCAGAAAAATAGGTTTGCTCGCGGCAAAGAGGAGCGTTTTTCTGGATAATGACCCGGGGCCAAGGGCCATAAGGATGCAAATGGAACGTCTCATGAATGTGGCAAACCATAAGGGTTCAGCCGTAGGAATCGGGCATCCTTATAAGGAGACTTTGATGGTATTAAAGGAATATCGCCCAATATTGAAAAAAGGATACAGGCTTGTTCATGTCTCAGAACTGGTACGTTGATATCCGAATTGACGGATTTAAAAACTGGGTGGTTTGGGATTTGGTAAGATTAGGGGTTGTGGAGCATTTCGAAATTCCCATTCCGAAATGCATAATCAAAAAGGAGGAACAAATTGAAGGTTCCATTGCTGGATTTGAAAAAGCAGTATGCGGAAATTCAAGGTGAGGTTGCTCAGGTTGCAAACGAAGTCTTTCAGTCTCAGCAGTTTATACTTGGCGAGAGAGTAGAAGACCTTGAAAAAAGGATCGCTGAATATTGCAGGTGTGATTACGCTGTTGGTGTCTCTTCCGGTACGGACGCCCTGTTGCTCTCACTAATGGCGGCTGGAGTTGGATATGATGATCTGGTGATTACGACACCATATTCCTTTTTTGCCACCGCTGGTGCGGTGGCAAGGGTCGGCGCTACCCCTATATTTGTAGATATCGATAAAGACACATACAACATGGATCCTGCTGAGCTTGAATCGTTGGTTTCGGCTATGGATGAGAAACAGCAATCAAAGATAAAGGCCGTTATTCCTATTCATCTTTTTGGTCAGTGCACGGATATGGAGCCGGTTATGAAGTTAATAAAAGCACAAGGACTGACTGTTATTGAAGATGCTGCTCAGGCCATAGGAGCTGAATACGAATTTGACGATGGAACAGTCCGGAGAGCGGGCGCCATGGGGGACTACGGGTGTTTTTCTTTTTTCCCGTCGAAAAACCTGGGTGCATTTGGTGATGGCGGTATGGTGACGGCAAACGACGTTGATATTTATGAAAGATTGAAGGTGATGCGTGTGCACGGGGCCAAGCCAAAATATCACCACACCAGCATCGGGGGGAATTTTAGACTGGATGCCCTTCAGGCAGCCATTTTGGTCGTAAAGCTCAGGTATTTGGATGAGTGGACGAAAAAAAGAAGAGAAAATGCAAAACTGTATAGAAAATTGTTTAAGGAGAAAGGTTTAGAGGAAATCAATTTACCAAAAGAATTGGGAAAAAGACATATTTACAATCAATTTGTCATTAAGACACAAGGCCATGGAGACGAACTCAAAGAATTTCTCAATAATCGCGGGATCGGTTGTGAGGTCTATTATCCCATCCCACTCCACCTGCAGGCCTGTTTCCATCATCTAGGTTACCGTTCCGGGGATTTCCCAGTTTCAGAAGATGCGGCCAAAAAGACCCTAGCGCTACCGATATACCCTGAACTGGACGGCGACCAAATATGCTATGTTGTTGATATGATATATGAATTTTTAAGAAAAAAATAAATCGGATTTTTTTTGTAATATTGAAGAAATAGCTTGACATTGTGTATTGAGTTATTCTATATAATTCAATTTTTTGGATCAGGGATTGAACAACAAAATATCTTGACTTCTAAATTTTGATAGTTTAGATTTAACCTTAGACTTTGTTCTTTGAAAACTAAATAGTGATGTCGTGTAGGGCTCTAAAAAACAAAGGGTCATGAACCCTCTTAAAGTTTAAGTGGAGAGTTTGATCCTGGCTCAGAACGAACGCTGGCGGCGTGCC
>CAZIXY010000143.1:0-8422 GCA_964543315.1 uncultured Desulfobacteraceae bacterium
TTTTTCCAGTGCGTCAACATTTCATCGGTCTCGGATTTCAATTCATCCAATTCCTTTTCAATTTTTGTGAGCCGATCTATAGATGCCTGGTCTTTTTCCTTTTTCAGGGCCTCTTTTTCAATTTCCAGCTGGGTCATTTTCCGCTGGATGTCATCTATCTCGGCCGGCATGCTGTCAATCTCTATTCGTAGCCGACTGGTTGCCTCATCGATGAGATCAATAGCCTTGTCCGGCAGGAACCGATCCGTAATATATCTGTCGGATAGGGTTGCGGCTGATACGAGTGCACTGTCCTTGATTCGCACTCCATGATGCACCTCGTATTTTTCCTTAAGACCCCGCAGTATCGAGATTGTATCTTCCACTGTGGGCTCTTCGACCTGCACGGGCTGAAAGCGTCTTTCAAGAGCCGCGTCTTTTTCAATATATTTTCTATATTCTTTTATGGTTGTAGCGCCGACACATCTCAATTCGCCTCGGGCAAGTGCCGGCTTCAGCATGTTGGAGGCATCTATTGCGCCCTCGGCAGCGCCCGCGCCCACGAGGGTGTGCATTTCATCTATAAAGAGAATGATTTGACCCTCGGCATCTGTGACCTCCTTGAGAACGGCCTTGAGGCGGTCTTCAAATTCCCCCCGGTATTTGGCGCCCGCAATCAGCGCTCCCATATCCAATGCAACGACCCTTTTTTCTTTCAGGGTTTCCGGGACATCGCCCAGTATAATCCTCTGTGCCAGTCCTTCCACAATGGCGGTCTTGCCAACGCCGGGCTCGCCGATCAGGACCGGATTGTTTTTGGTCCTTCTGGAGAGGACCTGGATGATTCTTCTGATTTCGTCGTCACGGCCGATGACCGGGTCCAGGTCCCCTTTTGATGCAATTCCGGTCAGGTCCTGACAAAAGCGCTCCAGGGCCTGGTACTTGTCTTCGGGGTTCTGGTCCGTAATCCTTTGGCCACCCCGTATGTCCACCAGGGCCTTCAGGATCGTATCCCTGGTAATTCCGGCATCGGCAAGGAGCCGTGCTGCCTCTCCTTGCTTTTCATCCGTAACTGAAAGCAGAATATGCTCCAGGCTGACAAATTCGTCTTTTACTTTTTCCGCCTCTTCAAAGGCCGTATCCAGTACCGTTTTTGAACGGGGAGAGATATAAGACTGGCCCAGTCCTCCGCCAGAGACCCGAGGTATTTTTTCAAGGGCGGCTTCAAAAGACTGCATAAGTCGGCCCTGATCAGCACCTATTTTCCCGAGGAGAGGGGGGATTACACCTTCCTTCTGCTCAAGGATGGCCCGCACAATGTGTTCGGGTTCTATCTGCTGATGATTATGTTTTTCGGCAAGTTGTTGTGAAGCCTGAATGGTTTCCTGTGCCTTGAGGGTCAATTTATCAAATCTCATGCTTTTTTCCTCCGGAACTATCCTATAGATTTTTATATTGAATCTGTTAAGATCATGTATAATCTACAAGAAAACTAAGACCTCTCAGGCAACATGTCAATATAAGCGATTCTTTGGCCATTGGTTTGCTCTCGTGTGAAAGGCAGGAATTGACACCAGATCGAGATTTTCCTATATATTCTATGTGAGCCGAGCTCTATGCTTGCTTACCTCCCAAGCCCGTCCTCCGTAGCAGGCTCCTGCGGATGCCGTCGCCCACAACCTATGGCGTCGAAAGAGAGTGAATATGCTCTGCGAAGTGCGGGCGCGCTGTCAGCAATCAGCCGGCGGCAAAAAAACATAGAGAAATTTATCATTAAGCTGACTGCCGCATGTTGACAGCTGAATGCTCCATCTGGAAAGTATCGATCTCCGGGTGGACACAATCCAACACTTTCAGATACGAAAAAGATATGTTTAATCGAGCTACAGAATCTATACATGAAAATATTGATATCCTGTGTTGTCCAAGGTGTAGAGGGCAGCTTGAGCTTAAAGCGAACTGCCTTCACTGTACAAGCTGTTACCAAGATTATCCGATTCAGGATAATATTCCACAGCTATTCTGGCCGAATGAATGTGATCCTTCGGAGCAGGATGTAACAGAAAAAATCAAGTCATTCTATGAGAGAAACCCGTTTCCCAATTATGACGATTTTGACGATATTGCAAGCCTAATCGAAAAAGCCAGAAAGGGTCTTTTTGCGAAACTTCTGGATGATCAGATCCCTTTTGGGGTTCGCGTTCTGGATTGTGGCTGTGGTACAGGGCAGTTAACAAACTTCCTGTCCATTGCCAACAGGACAGTCATCGGTACGGATATGTGCCTTAATTCCTTGAAGATGGGGCAGAAATTCAAGGAAAAGAATTCATTGAAAAGGGCCTTTTTCTACCAGATGAATCTGTTTCGTCCATGTTTGAAACCGGAGAGTTTTGATCTGGTTGTATCGACTGGAGTGCTTCATCATACAAGTGATCCCTTTCTGGCCTTCAAGACAATATCAAGGCTGGTCAAACCGAACGGGTATATTATGGTAGGGCTTTACCATAAGTACGGGAGGCTGATTACCGATATAAGGAGGCGTATCTTTCATATTACAAGGGATAGGTTCAAATTTCTGGATCGGCGCATAGTCAATAAAAATATCAGCCCAGCAAAAAGAGATGCCTGGTTCATGGATCAATACAAAAATCCTCACGAGTCCAAGCATACGATTGGAGAAGTCTTAAGCTGGTTGGATGAAAACGGATACACCTTTGTGAACAGTATCCCGAAAACAAAACTTTTTAGGGGTTTCGGTGAATCAGAGAGACTTTTTAACCCGGATAGATTAGGCAATCTGCTTGAGAGGTTTCTGGTTGATATTGGAATGTCATTTAAGGGGGGAAGGGAGGGTGGTTTTTTTGTAGTCATTGCAAAAAGATCCGAGAAGTGTTTTGGTCCGGGTATTTCTTGAGAATGCACAGTTAAAAGGCGTCGGAAACAGATCCCCAGTATTTAGTGTCAGGCATTGCATAATCCGGAAGTAGCAATTATATTTAAAACCATTGTATTTGTGATAAGATGCGAGATGTGTAAAAGCCCAATTGGAGTGACAACAGGAGCAGCATTCAGCCACTATGAGGGGGTGGGGAATAAATTTTTTTGTGATAACTGAGGTTAGCAAACCTTTGTGAGAGGAGGGTTGTGAGGTCTGATTTTCGATCCCGCGGACCCGATTAAATGGATGTTTTTTTCGCTGAAAATTGAAATTATTAAGGCCTGCGGACAGTAATTGCTAAATGATTTCGCGGCCACTAAGTCTAAAAAAAAATCTATTTTTATTAAGAAGCTTGAACCGGAATTATGATGACGGCTGCCCTGGAATCTGCCGTCTATCAACGGTCAGCCTTGCTTCGGGTGGATTGTATGAAAATATTAGGAATGTCCTGTTTCTACCATGACAGCGCCGCATGTATTCTCAGCGATGGGGATCTCCTGGCCGCTGCCCAAGAAGAGCGTTTTTCAAGAAAAAAACATGATCCGAGATTTCCTGTAAATGCAATAAAGTACTGTCTTGAGGAAGGCGGGATAACAGTCAACGATCTGGATTTTGTGGTTTTTTATGATAAGCCTTTTCTAACCTTTGAAAGGCTCCTTATGAGCTATCTTACTGTGGCTCCCAGGGGGTTAAGGTCCTGGCTGGAATCAATGCCATTGTGGCTCGGGCAGAAGCTGCATATTCCTGATCTGATAAAAAAGGAAACCGGTTACGAAGGGGTTGTTCTCTTTACCGAGCACCATGAAGCCCATGCGGCTTCCGCCTTTTACCCTTCACCTTTTAATGAGGCTGCCATTTTGACCATTGATGGGGTGGGAGAATGGGCCTCTGCCAGTTATGGGTTTGGAAAAGGGAAAGATATCAGCCTTTTGAAAGAGCTCCATTTTCCCGATTCCGTCGGTCTACTTTACTCAGCTTTTACTTACTTTACAGGTTTTCGAGTGAACTCGGGGGAGTATAAGTTGATGGGTTTGGCTCCCTATGGAAGACCTGTTTACAGGGATATTATTCTTAATGAGCTTATTAACTTAAAAGAAGACGGCTCAATTCGTCTCAATCTAACTTACTTCGATTTCCTGGGCGGTCTGCGTATGACCAATAGGCGGTTTGCCAAGCTCTTCGGCGGTCCTCCGCGCAAGCCCGAGACTGAAATCACTCAGAGGGAAATGGATATGGCTGCCAGTATTCAGTCGGTAACCGAAGAAATTGTTTTAAAAATGGCGAGGCATGTTTATAATGAAACGCAGATGAAGAATCTTTGCATGGCCGGAGGAGTGGCATTGAACTGCGTTGCGAACGGCCGGATTTTGCGGGAAGGCCCTTTTGAGAATATTTGGATACAGCCTGCAGCGGGGGATGCAGGCGGTGCGCTGGGTGCCGCCCTCTCGGTATGGTATCGGTATCTCGATAACGAGAGGATTGTGGCCGGTGACGTAGATAACCAACGGGGTTCTTATCTTGGACCCTCGTTTTCCAACCGAAGTATCCGCGATTTTTTGGATAAACACCGATATGCTTATCGCCAGCTTGATAAGGGTGAAAGGGCCAAGGTCATTGCAGAGCAGATAGCGGCCGGCAAGGTTGTCGGATATATGGCGGGTCGTATGGAATTTGGTCCCCGCGCACTTGGAGCAAGAAGTATCCTTGGAGATCCTCGAAGCGAGGACATACAGAGCGTGATGAATTTGAAGATTAAATACCGGGAATCCTTCAGACCTTTTGCCCCTTCGGTTCTTGAGGAAAAGGCCTCGAAATATTTTGAGATTGATAGATCCAGTCCTTATATGCTTTTGGTAGCCGGTGTCAGGGAGGAAAGACGTTTACCCCAGGTTTTAAAAGATGGAATGGGCATAATGGATAGACTTAAAGTAAAGAGGAGTGATATCCCTGCTGTTACTCACCTGGACTATTCCGCCCGACTCCAGACTGTGAACCAAAAGTATAAACCGGACTACTATGAGGTAATATCTGAATTTGAAAAGTTGACAGGATGTGCGGTTATTGTGAACACTAGTTTTAATGTTCGAGGGGAGCCGATCATATGTTCTCCCGAAGATGCCTATCGCTGTTTTATGCGAACCGAGATGGATGTGCTGGTCATGGAGGATTTTATTTTGCTTAAAGAAGAACAGGCCCGTGGTGCAGAAAAAGGAGACTGGGTTGATGAACAGGAACTTGATTAATACCGGAGAAATACGAAAATTCGGGATTGTTGCTTTTCTGTTTTTCGGGTGTCTGTGTGCGCTGGGCCTTTGGACAAAGAAACCAGTCCCCACGTTTCTATTCGGACTCCTTGCCATATGCGGGATTGGTTTTGTTTTGATTCCTTCTCGATTAAAATCAGTCTATTCGGCCTGGCTGAGGATTGCTCATTTAATTGGAAGAATAATGACGTCTTTGTTTCTCAGCCTTGCATATTATTTGGTAATTACACCCTCTGCCCTTATCAAACGGATCTTTGGCGGGCGTCCCCTGCCGGTCAAACCCGAGAAAAAGGTTTCATCTTACTGGGTGGTCCGTACTGAACCGGCACAACCAAGGGAAAGATTTGTAAAAAGGTTTTGAGGAGAAGACAATGGAAAGGCAATCCACTATCAAGGAATTCTGGGAATTTTTGCGGGTAAGAAAGAGGTACTGGTTGCTTCCGATCCTGGTTGTCCTGGGGTTGCTCAGCACCTTGATTGTTTTTACTGAGGGCAGTGCTGTGGCACCTTTTATTTATGCACTATTTTAAACTGGGCAAATTTTCTAAATAACCGGATGCTATCGGTACTTTGGGGTTTGTAAAAATAATAATGGGTTTTTGACTCGCTTTATTTTCAAAGTGTTAAATCTTTGTAGAATCATTTTTTTCTGGTGTTCAAATGACGATTCGTAACAGGGCATTCAAACCATTAGCCTTAAGTATTTTCAAGAAATTACTGGATCTTGGAATCCTCATTTACTTTATTATTTTATTGGTCGTCATTTTTACAGGGGGTTTCAAGATAAGCTTATTCGGAATGAGCATAAAGGCAAATCATTTTTACACCCCTCTAAATTTTCTTATTCCTCTGCTTTTCATAAGGCTGGTAATTTCACTGGAGTTAAAAAACTCTTTTTTGATTATTGGATCAGTAATTTTCAGTCTGTGTGTCATGGAAGTCGTTATTCGTATTTGGGACCCTCCGCTCGCAAAACGTGAAATGAATCAAATACATCGGGCATCACCCGCCTTTGCATGGGAGCTTATTCCCAAATCTTCCGGAGTAGGAAAACTCGGCGAAATATATAATATAAATTCTGCCGGTTTCAGGGATGTTGAGCATTCCACCATTAAAAAGCCGGGAGTTGCCCGCATAATGGTGATTGGTGATTCTTTTACTTTCGGTATGGGGGTGAATCTGGAGGATACGTATCCTAAAAAGCTCGAAAAATTTCTAAACCGCGCCCACATTCCGTGTGAGGTTATAAATTGCGGAGTGATAGGCTATAATATGTGGCAGCATTATGAGATGCTTAAGGGGAAGGTACTCCCTAATAATCCGGATCTTGTTATTCTCGGGCTATTTGAAGATGACATCGGAGCCTCTGTCCGTCCTTACAAAGATCCTGAGGACTGGAAGGGAGTCAAGCTCTACCAGCCAAAATTCTTTTCGATTGTGTTGGATCATTTTTATCTTTGGACTTTCATAAGAAATGCGGCCGCCCTTTACGAGTATAAATATCGTTATCGACTTGGACACAACTATATGAAAGGAATTGAAGAAAGAAAGAAAGTGTGGGGACCTTCAAATCCGACAGATGTTAATTACAGGATCATGTCTGGAAAGATAGAAAAAGAAAGATACGCAGTATTTTCCAAGAAGCTTAAGACATTTGTGCAAACGGCCAGTTACGCGGGAGTGAGAGTTTTAGTTGTGTTTATACCTGATTCAGTGCAACTTGGTGATTTTCACCTGCAGGCCATTAATCGATTTTTAAAAAAGGTATGCGCTGAAATAGACGTGCCTTTTCTTGATGTCACACCTTTTCTTGAGGCAAAAAAAAATCATGCGTCTTTATATCTGTTTCCCGTTGACGCACATGGCTCATCAAAGGGATTGGATTTGATTGCTAAATCAATTGCAGATAAAATTGTCAAACTGGATTTTTTCCCTACGGGCCCTGAATCTTAAGGGGGATTGAAGCAGGTAGGGAATATGGCCTGTTTTTTTAGAGACGCCAAAATATTATCATTTCTTTCGGATTTCTTATGTCCTACCGCAATGACAGTTTGAAGAAATCGACACCTTTCGCAACTTATTTTGCATTGGCCCTCATGTGTTCCATTATAGTGGTTCAGCTTCTGGAATCTCCTGCCTCAGCCGATAATTCTGTTCTTTTGAAAAGCGTTATCGAATATAATAAAAACATCCATGAAAAAACCCTGGCAAAAGGCTTCTACATGGGGCATGAAGGAATTCTCAGAATCAGTCCCGAGGTTGGACGTTCACTTGGACTTAACATATTGATAAGTCGTAATTACCTGGCCGCTAAGGCATCTTTAAAAAGAGCTGACAAAGCGTTTGAAGAGGCGATAGAGGCAATGACCACCCGGGAAAAGGAAAGATTGCCGAACGGGCATGTCAAGAGGATCGCGCAATCGGCATTGAAATACAATGAGCTGATTAAATCCGCTAAGAAGCAACTGATGGACTATAGAGCGGAGTTATACCCGGATAATGATGATCGCCTGAAAAAAGATATTTGTTTAGGCCTGCTGGAAAAACTTTTGGGAGAAAGCCTGATAAGTACTTCTCATAATCTGAGAGATGGTCTTGGATACTTCTACAACCTGTGCCAGGATCTCAACAAGGGGGACCCCCCCCTGAACTCAACGAATATTCGTTTCGTGAATTACATATTTAACGAATTCACAAAAAAGGCATCCAAAGAAGACATAAGCAGGTTTGATCTTGATAGAATTCAGAAGACCGATGGAGGAGAAATCTTGCCTTCAGGGTGGAATTATGTACTGGGAAGGGCAGGTTCTCAATACATTTCTTTGCTTCGTCCCTTGCTTGAAGAACAAAAAATGAGTTCATATCCTGTGAATCTCCTACTGTTTTTTGCCCTAATGCGGCAAGAGTCAAATTTTAATCCCAGAGCAGTATCCCGGGTTGGAGCGGCCGGCCTTACACAGATTATGCCGAGTACCGCAAAGGGCCTCGGGATGAAAAATGTTTTTATGCCGGCCTATTTCAAAGAGGCGGTGTCCTTTATGGGTAGCGAGCGAAAATTGAAAAGCAGGGCAAAAGGCCTGATCTCAAAGATTGATGAAAAAAACATGATGGAGTATGCTAAGCGTGCAAGATCAATGATGCAAAGATCCCTGGAATTCAAACGGAAACGAATAAAACTATATGGCCGATACAAAAGGGAACTATTGAGGGTGTAGGGTTTGGATTGGACTTAACTCATGCA
>CAZIXY010000144.1:0-8411 GCA_964543315.1 uncultured Desulfobacteraceae bacterium
GTATCCATAAGAATTTCAAATGTGGATAAGTTTGCATCCGTAATGGTTGAGGAAATAGACAAGGTTTTTGGAGAACTTTTAAAGGACAGGAGAGCTACAAGGACGCAAAAGGCCGGTGGGGTAGGCAGGTTGGCTGAGATCTTAAACCAAATAGACGGAACATCAGGCCACATGATTCTGGATGAGATCGAAGAGATCAACCCAGAACTGGCTGCCGAAATAAAACAAAGAATGTTCGTTTTCGAAGACCTCATACTGGTTGATGATAAAGGCTTACAGAAACTATTGAGAAGCGTTGAATCCAAAGAGCTGGCAACTGCTTTAAAGGCGGCTTCAGAAGATGTTAAACAGAAAATATTCCGTAATATGTCTGAACGTGCGGGTGAGATGTTAAGGGAAGAGATAGAAGTGATGGGAGCGGTGAGGATGAAAGAAGTGGAACAGGCCCAGCTGTCAATCACAAAGATAATTCAGGATATGGAAGCAAAAGGAGAAATCATAATAAGTGGACGAAAAGGAGATGAATTCATTGCGTAATATAATTAAAAGTGACCGGTCGGAGCGCAAAAATAATTTTCGTGTCTACTATTTTCCTGAAATTCCTTTTGATCATTCATTAGATAGGGAAGCAGTAGACGGGGAGTATGGTTTTCAACGCTCTATGGCGAACGGGCAATTCATTGGAGAGACAAGAGAAAATAGCGATGAGATCGGACAAAAGGCCTATGTCGATGGATTCGCCAAAGGGGAAAGGGATGCCTTGGAATCAGCAAAGAGAATATTTGAGCCTCCCATTAAAAGTTTGGAGAAAGCATTACTGGAATTGGAAAGGGTAAAGGAAGAGATATGTTTCAATGCGGAAAAAGAAACAGTGGAACTGGCGTTGGCAATTGCAAAAAAGATCGTTGGCCATGAGGTTATGACAAATAGAGAGTTAGTCTTAAGAGTTGTCAAAGAAGCCCTAAAAAAAGTTGCTGATCATGATAGAATCACTGTTAGAATAAATCCTTCAGATCTTGAGGTTTGCAGAAATGCGAAATTTCAGCTTTCAGATCTTATTGATAATAATGAAAGTATTTCATTTGAAGAGGACGATAAAATAGTCAGGGGAGGCTGCGTTATCGAGACGAACTTAGGTGATATAGATGCGAGAATTCAAAAGCAGCTTTGTGTGGTAGAAGAGACATTCAAATCAGAACTTCAAAAAATTGCTTAAATACCTTCCAATTGCTGCTTTTACTGGACTATCCATTTTTGACAGTCCCATGAAAAAAGCATCTATTTTTGAAAAGTGAAAAATAAATATGGATTCGGCTATCAATCTTGAAAAATACTATTCGAGGTTAAAGACTTCAGTTCCAATCAAGGCTAATGGAAAAGTCACTAAAGTTGTTGGCCTGATTATTGAGTCTCACGGTCCGGTATCTAGACTGGGTAGCATATGCGATATTTACCCCAAAGGGAATGTACCGAAGGTTAAGGCGGAGGTCGTTGGGTTCAGAGATAACAAAGTCCTGCTTATGCCTTTGGAAGAAATTCGAGGGATCGGGCCTGGGAGTCGCGTCGTCTCCGGACAACAAACGGCTTCAATTGGTGTAGGAAAAGGTCTTTTGGGGAGAGTCATCGACGGCCTTGGAAACCCAATGGACGGGAAGGGCTCTGTTCCCATTGAAAGGGAATATCCTATTTATGCAAACACCATAAATCCTCTCTTGAGAAAAAGGATAAACAGGCCACTGGATACAGGAATCAGGGCTATTAGCGGTCTCACAACCATAGGATGCGGACAGCGGGTTGGAATCTTTTCAGGATCAGGTGTCGGCAAAAGTGTTCTGCTCGGTATGATCGCTCGCAAAACTACCGCCGATGTCAATGTTATTGCTTTGATCGGAGAGCGGGGCAGGGAAGTTAATGAATTTATTGAAAAGGACTTGGGAGAGAAAGGATTGGAGCATTCGGTGGTCATTGTTGCAACCTCGGATCAGCTTCCGCTAATTCGAATGAGAGGCGCTTTTATTGCAACAGCGATAGCAGAATATTTTCGTGATCAGGGTGATCAGGTTATTCTTATGATGGATTCCATAACTCGATTCGCAATGGCACAAAGGGAGGTGGGTCTTGCTACAGGAGAGCCGCCGACTACAAAAGGATACACACCCTCTGTTTTCACATTGTTGCCAAAGCTGTTGGAAAGAGCGGGGACTTCTCAAAATTATGGGACTATCACCGGTCTCTATACCGTATTAGTCGAAGGTGACGATATGAACGATCCGATTGCGGATGCGGTAAGATCTATATTGGACGGGCATATTGTTTTAAGCAGGGATTTGGCTATTCAGAACCAGTACCCTGCCATTGATGTATTGAACAGCATCAGCCGGGTAATGGATGATATAACGACTTTAAAACACAGAGATAACGCCAATAGGCTCAAAGGTATTTTAGCTACATATAAGAAGGCTGAGGATTTGATAAATATCGGGGCATACGTCGCCGGCAGTAACTCGAAAATTGACTATGCCATCAATATGATCGAAAAAGTAAACGCCTATTTGAGACAGGGTATCGAAGAAGATTTCAAATTCGAAGATAGCATTCGACAACTTGAAGAACTATTTAGCGATGTACAAATTCAATCTTGAAACAGTTTTGAATCAGCGTAAATCTGTTGCGGAGGGCCTGCAAAAAGAGCTGGCTGACTTTAAAAAAAAGCTGGCTGATGAGAGAAGGTTGCTGGCTGTTTTTAAAAAGGCAAAGAAAGCAGCATCAAAAGAGCTACAACGGGAAAAAATGAAAAGTATTACCGTTTTTGAAATTCGTTTGTATGTTAATTTTATTGAGCAGTTGTCTGGTGATATAGAGAAACAGGAAGAGAAAGTTTCAGATGCGAAAAAGATATGTGATGAAAAACGAGAGAATCTTATCGAAGCGATGAAAAACAGAAAAGCGATTGAGAAGTTAAAAGAGAAGGGTTTCAAACAATATCAACATGAGGTTGCAAAAAAGGAACAGGTTTTCTTAAATGAGGTTGCCATAAATCTTTTTAATCAAAAAATATAGGAAATAGAAACATCGAAAAACCAAAATCATCACCATAGAGCCTCGGCAATTTGTTAAGTGTCGGTCTCTTTGGAAATTCCGTGGATCCACGCCCGCAGATTGACTTTCTTAGTATCATCCCAAAGGCCTCAAGTACGAATTGTTACATAATTCTTATAATGAAAAGTTTACCCCACATTGGAAAATATTGCCGATATCTTCGGGCGACCGTTTGCCTAAAGCTGATGATGAAATCATTCCTCTCAGGATTTTTTTAGAAGGTATCCAAACCTCACTATTAGACGCAAAATCAAGGTAATAGGCATTTTTTAACCGAAACAATCTCCGCATTCGAGGCGGTCGAGATTCTCTTGGACTTTTTGTGGTATGCCATTTGCAAAAAATGCCACAGACTGAATCAATCCTTATAAATTAGGGGAGGCTATAGAGACGTGCAAGGCGGACTTAATATATTGCTGAATTCTTCTATATTCGGACTTTGCCTTTCCTCTTCCACACCAGGCAATAAAAACTGTGGATGTGATTCATTGAAAGGAGAGGGACAAAGTTTCCTCTCTACCTTAATGGGTGTCGGTGGTGATAAAAATATCGCCCAGTCAAAAATTTTTAGCCTGCCACAATTAGTTAAAAGCGAGGTTATAAACAAAATATTGGAACCGGATGACTTGGGAATTGAATTGCAGGAAGGGGAATTGGATTTAAACGAGAATATTTTATTACTCAAAGCATTGAAGGAATTAAACGCGTATTTTTCGGAGGCGAATTGGAATAATACGAGCCAGGATTTGTCAATTGATCCGCGGGCCATAGTCCCGCAAAAAGCTTTCGGACTGGATTTTGAGAAGCTGGAAGAGGAGATCAGCAAAGGTGAAACCAATCCAAACGAAAAGATGTATTTGGCGAATTTTTTAAAAGCATTGGAAGCAGTTTGTTCGAGGCTGGAAGGGGAGATCAGCAAAGGGGGGACCAATTCAAGCGAGAAGATACATTTGGCGGATCTCTCAAAATCATTGGGAGTGGAACTAACAGTCACTGAAAAAGCAGGTCAAGCATTGGGTCAAGAAGACGTCAAAAATACCATAAACAACGATGAAAAGGCGCCGGTTGCAGGGAAAGTCTTGGGCTCAGAGGCTCAAGAAGTCGAGATCACAAAAGACTTAGGCAGGGGCAAAGCCCTTGAAGGGGAAACGCCTAAGCTGAAATATGAGCCTCAGAATATAAAGGGAGTGATTATCGAATCAGGAAATCTTGATAAGGATTTCATTAACAGTCACTCAGACAGGACAGGATCAGATAAGGGACAGGATGCGCTCCTATTATCCAATAATCAGCTTTCTGCAAAAGTCAGCAGTGGTATTGGACAAACAGAACACATCGAAAAATTCCAAAAACAATTTCAGACTGAGGTTTTGACCCAGATAGTAAAAAAGGCATCATTGAACCTGAGAGATGGCCATACGGAAATCAAGATAGAACTCAAACCTGAATTTCTCGGACATATACGAATGCATGTTGCTTCCGAGAATCAGCAGGTGATGGTCAGAATGTTGACGGAACTCCCTATTGTTAAAGAAATTATTGAAAACAATATTTATCAACTCAAAGCAGATCTCCAGAACCAGGGATTGGAAGTTGAAAAATTTGAAGTCTTTGTTTCCAAAGATTCGGAGCAATTTATTGGGGAACGGGAAAATACATCATCTCAAGAAACGAGGTCCCAATCCGACGATAAAGACAATATAGAGGAAATACCGGCTGGAGAGGTCGAAGAAACAAATCAGCTTGTAGGGAAATATAATGGATGTGTCCTTATCGGCGTTTTTGCCTGAAATATTGCATTTTACTACTCAGGTCCTACGTTTAATCACTAATAAAAAAGGAGGTTATATACCAGATGTCTATTACAGGATTAGAACCGGTAACTAATTATATCAGCGGATCGTCTTCCACTGAGGCCAGTGACCTTGGCAAAGATGCTTTTTTGAATCTGCTTGTCACCCAACTCAAGAATCAGGATCCTCTCAGTCCGTTGGACAGCACTCAATTTACCGCTCAACTTGCCCAATTCAGCTCATTAGAACAACTCAGCAATGTCAATGACAATCTTGCAATTTTACAGCTTTATCAGGCGTCCATTAATAATTCCCAGGCGGTTGGTTTTATAGGTAAGATCGTAAAGTCTCTCGGTGATACGGTTTGTTTGGATGAAGATGTTCAGGCAGAAATGAATTTTAAATTGGCCGAGGAGGCACATGAAGTTTATATTCATATTTATGATTCCACAGGCAGCTTTGTAAAAACCATTGAATGCGGATCATTGGATGCCGGTGATCATAGTATTGAGTGGGATGGTACTGATGATGAAGGCAATGCACTTCCTGAGGGTACCTATACTTTCGAGGTGATAGCAAATAATGCCGATGGAGAAGAAGTTACGGCGACGACATTTATAATAGAGAAAGTAACCGGTGTAACTTTTGAGGACGGAATTACTTATTTGCTGGCAGGGGATCTGAAAATTCCCGTCAGCAGTGTGGTTGAGGTTCGAGAAAGTTAAAGTCAAAATAAGAAGAGTTTGAAGAAAAACATAATTAGGAGAAGAAAAGGAGGATTTAAAATGATAGGCTCATTATTTGCAGGCATATCTGGATTAAATGCCAACGCCCTCGCAATGACGGTCATAGGGGATAACATTGCAAATGTAAATACAACTGCATTCAAGGGGACCAGGTCTGCGTTCGCCAATGTTCTGAGCCAGTCCTTGCAGGGTGCAATTGGCAACGAGATCGGCAGGGGAGTTCAATTCTGGAGCACCAGTCCCACATGGAGCCAGGGCTCCATGGAAAATACCAACAGTGCTACGGATTTGGCTATTAACGGAAAAGGATTCTTCATAGTAGATGATGAAGACGGAACAGCATACTATTCCAGGGCCGGACTCTTTAATTTTGACAAAGATGGATTCTTAACAAACCCGGATGGCCTTTTTGTTCAGGGCTATGTGGTGACAAGCGTCAATGATGACGGCACATTCAACTTAGGAGGAATGGAAAACATACTAGTTCCGGGAGAAAGCACGACTCCCCCCAGTGCGAGCGATGAATTTTCCGTTGATATTAATCTTGATGCCGGAGCCGAAGTGGGGGATGATTTTACCACTTCAATTACAGTTTATGATTCAATGGGCGGTCCCATCAATGTCAGTCTTACCTTTACAAAAACAGGCACCAATGAATGGAGCGTGGAGGCTTCAATCCCGGCATCAGCCGGTACAGGTGCCACAATCGGCGGAGGAGCCTCGATGACGCTAACATTCGACGAGAACGGTGAATTATTAACACCGGCGGCAAACCCGACAATATCCCTCGCCCTCACAAACGGGGCGGACACGCCATTAGATATCGAGTGGACTCTGTATGATGATGCAGGTGCCAGTAAGGGCGATGTAACGGGATACAACGCTGACTCAGCCGTCGTCTTTCAAACCCAGAACGGCTATCCTTCCGGCACTCTCAGGGGAGTTGTCGTGGATGAGTACGGAGTTATTACAGGCTCCTATTCAAATGGGCAGCTTGTGCCCCTTTTCCAGGTTGCTTTAGCGGATTTTCCAAGTTACTACGGCCTGGCCAAGATGGGAAACAACCTGTACATGGAATCACTTGCGTCAGGACAGGCTATGCCCGGAACCCCCGGTAGCGGCAGGCTGGGGAATATCAGTCCGAACTGTCTGGGAATGTCCAATGTTGATCTGGCCTCGGAGTTTGTGAAGATGATAACCACGCAGCGGGCTTTTCAGGCCAATTCCAGGGTTATCACGACCAGTGATGAAATACTGGCAGAACTGATCAATATTAAGCGATAAGAAATATAAAGAGGAAAAATAAAAGACAATAATAAAGTTTCTGTGCAGGGCTTCAGCAAAGCAGTCGGCTGAAGCCTTGTAAAAGGCGGAAGGGAGATGAGAGATGATTGAGGTAACCCGTCTTGATGACTCAAAAATTATGGTCAATGCCGAAATGATACAATCCCTGCAGGCGACACCTGATACGGTTATTACCCTGACAACCAATGGGAAGATGATTGTTAAGGAGCCTGTGGATGAAATCTCCAGAAGAATTCTGAGATACCAACGTTCAATGCGTGCAGGTCTTCCTTACGTTCTACGTGAAAATAAGCGCTCACATATCCGTTATTCCAATAATACTGAAAAGCAAGATTTCAAAGGCATCAGGGTCCATACCATAAAGCTGACGGACCAATGATGCTGGATACGGGATAAATTTAAGAAGACAGCTTTGCCAACACAGTCCTGCAAATTTGAACATTACCAAGGCCTTAGATGCCATCGTTTGTCGATGTGGGAATGATAAACCCCCCAGGTATCCCTGAAATTTTCATTTCCTTTCCTTAATAATCCGGCCTGTATTCCCTGATCAAATGTCCAGCTCTATTTTCTGTCTTAAAATCCTGGAAAACGTCAAAAACTTGACAATCCCCAATAGAAATTGACGTGAATATTCGAAAAGCCTGAAAATGCACAGCAAACGCATTCCCCGCAGCGACTCGACCGAGGCTTCGAGTGAGCCTCAGCCGAAGTCCTCGCCGAGATCTTGCTGCAGGAAGCGTTAATTTAGCAAGGCTTTAACGCTTGCGGCCTGACCGACCGTATGCGGGAAAGAGCCGCAAAGCCCGGGCATATTTATAGAATTAGCAGGGCTTTGGTCATTCAGTTGCTTAAAACGTCATTGGCACCGGACTTGGCACAATACTTGCTCGATTACCATTACACAAAGCAAAGAAAAATGTTCTTGTGCTCTTATTCCAAGGATCATTTTGCTCGGGCCCTTGAACTAAATAAATTGAGTAAAGGAGGCTGTCGGTGGATATCACTACGCTTATTGGTATCCTTGTTGCAGGTGGTTTAGTCATCAGTTCCATCATGATGGGTGGTTCGGGAGGTTGGTTTATCAACTATCCTTCTATAATGATTGTTATCGGCGGGACGATGGGGGCCACGTTTGTAAATTATCCTATTTCTCAGGTAATGGGCGTATTCGGCGTCGCAAAAAACGCCTTCCTACATCGTTCTGAATCCCCTCACAAACTGATATCCCTAATCGTTGGTTTCGCAAAAAAAGCCAGGCGGGAAGGGATTCTCTCCTTTGAATCACAACTGAAAGAAATCGATGACCCGTTCCTGGTGAAAGGGTTACAACTGGCCGTCGATGGAATGGAATCAAGTTCGATAGAGGAAATCCTGAGGACAGAGATCCAATTTATTGAAGAGCGCCACAAATTAGGTTCCGAGATATTCGGCACCATGGGAGCATTTTCTCCAGCGATGGGGATGC
>CAZIXY010000145.1:0-8410 GCA_964543315.1 uncultured Desulfobacteraceae bacterium
CAGCAGGGATTTCAGATCGAGATTCCTTGCTAAAATTGCTTATTCCTGCCAGGAGGGCAATAATGCCCCCCAAAAGAACCGCCATGGGCACCAATACCCACAGCAAATCCAGGAATTGGTACCAATTCAATGCGATCCCCCACAACCCCACAATGATCCCCACAAGTCCAATTATGATGTGTTTCATAAATAGTCTCCTCTCTTCTTTATTTAATTCAGTTAAATTCCTATGCTATCAAGCCATGCAGGCCAGGCTCACAAAGCCAAATCCCATTGCCAGCAGGCCCAAAACTAATCTGGGAAATCGGAAATCATATCGGATAGCAGTGCACTGTAACATTAGTGATCCTTTCAATCTTTAAAGACAGACGTTCCCGAATCTGTTCGGAGGCCTGATCTGCTCGGCGAATTGAACATTCCCCCTTCAGCGCTACCTGAAGGTCAATCCATAAATTATGCCCAACATTCCGCGTCCGCACCCATCGTACATCCTCAACTTTATCTACCGAGTTTGCCAGGGCCGTTATTCTGGATTCTATCTCTCTGCCAGCGCTTCGATCCATTATACCGTCCAAGGCGCTCTTTATGATCCGAATACTCAAAAAAAGCACAATGAGCGAAATCGTCAAACTGCCAATTCGTTCGGGAATAAACCAACCAAATATCCCTCCCACAAGAAGTCCCTGTATCACCACACCGGAGGAGGTTATATTGAGGGCATGCAGATGTGCGATTTTCTTGACTACTTCCTTGCTATAATGCAAATCGGTTTGCCTTAAAAAACGAATTATCATCAGATTTCCACCGATGGAAACCAGGGCAGTGGCCAGGCCTATTCCGGTTGACTCAAAACTTACGGGCAGAAAAAATGTTCTGACAGAGATAGCCAGGATAACAGCAGCGCCCGCACCCAGGAAAAACCCAATCAGCAAGGCACCTATACAACGGGCCTTTCCCGTGCCGTAAGGATATTTTTCGGTCAGTCTCTGAGGGATGCTCATCTGTATCCCGAAGAGGATGTTTGTGATCATCATCGCATTAGCAGCGGAATTCAGCCCATCGATGACGAGCAATCGGCTGTATCCCAGAGCACCCACCGTAATCTTGAGAAGGGCGAGACCAAGGTTAACCCAAAACAAGATCCAGCAAACCCGTGTAATAGTTGCCTCATCCGATTGCACTGGCCCTTTCAGCTCAAGATCATCCAGGGTTTTTTCTACAGGTTTACTATCCATTATTCATGTTTCCTCTGCCTAACCCGGCTAAACCGGGATGGGTTCAAGGTTCAGGGTTCACACAGTTGAAAACCAAGAAAAGAAGTTTTTTCAGAAATTTCTTCCTCTTTAACCTTTGAACCTGGAACGCTAAACCGCTAAACCTATGCTTTAATCGTTTAGATTTCGCCAATAATAGATGATTCCCTCGCAAGGGAACTGCGAGAACTGCTCTTACGACGACCCTGAACTCGTCTTAACCACACAAAGACAATACCCGCAAAAAAACCCAATAGAAACGAGGACATAATAATTACACATACAGCAACATCACCATCTGTGAAAAATAGCTCAACGTGAGCAGTTCCGGAATTCATGATCACAAATGATACTGTAATTATCATTATTATTATTATCCCAACAATCCAGGGCAATATTGATATCTTCTTCATTGTGTATAACCCTATTTCAAACGATTTTTCACTGAATCGTCTTTGCCGCTAAGGGTTTGGCCTGGTTTATTGGCAGGGCAAAGCTGACACCGCTGTAAACTCCGGTTGGGGCATAGATAGCCATGTTAATGCCTACCACTTCACCATTGATATTGATCAATGGTCCTCCGCTGGAACCCCGGTTAATGGGTACGTCGGTCTGCATCATGCCCCGGTAGACCCTGCCATCGATTTGGACATCCCGGCGGTTGTCACTTATAATGCCGTGGGTCACGCTTTGCTCAAGCCCAAAGGGACTCCCGATGGCCAGTACCATGTCTGCCACTTCCATTTGGGAGGAATCTCCCAGTGTCACCGCAGGCAATTCATATGGGGTGTTAATTCGAAGCACGGCAAGATTAAGGCTCTCATCTTTAGCGATCACATAGGCAGAATAGCGCCTGGCCTCGTAACCAAATGGTGTGACATTAATATTGGAGGCCTGAGAAACCACGTGCCAACAGGTCAAAATGTATCCGCGCGAATCAACAATTATTCCTGACCCAATGCCGCCCAGATTTAATAGATCCTGTGCCGGGTCATCAAATCGCAAGCTGCTGGAGACTGCCGGCGCGCGCTGAATCGTCTCGCAAGAGATATTCACCACCGCTGGTCGGACCCTCGAAACGGCTGCGGCAAAGGACTCATCGGAAGAAACGAGCTGGATATTGGAACTGGTTGTCAGACCGGATGTGCTCCTAATAGGTTTGCTCGTTGCAGACGTCACATTCCATCGAGATAAGAGGTTAGAAGGCTCCCTCAAAGCTTCCATAAAATATGTTGGAACCTCCACCATCTGTCTCCATCCGATTCCCATCAAAGCAAAAATCACAATTATCACATTCAGGACAAGGAGGATCGATAACAACCCTGTCAAGTAATTTGCAAAGAATCCCCTGAAGCGATCCAAAATTCCCCCTCTTTGTTAGCGACGTTTCTCCTTCATCCTAAAAGTAAGGCATCCATATCCTGTACTCTTTTTCAAGCAGGGAAATTCTCGCCGCTATCCGAATCTCCTGCCATGGTTCTTAAACTTAAACTGGTATTGGCAGACGTCACATCGTTTTATCCCGAGGCTCCCCGCTCTGTGTTTGATCGTATCCCGGCACATACAACGGGCGATTCATGCCAACACCCTCCTGTGCTGTAGAAAACCCCTGGACCTGCTGCACCTCAGGTTTGCCTCGGGGAGGTATCACTGAGGGCATCCCCTGGTATCCATCAGATTCTGTGGAATCCTCCTCTTCTGAGCCGGATGGGCCACCGACAGGCATGAAATCCGAAACCGCGGCTATATTGACATAAAACTGAGCGCCCTGTCTGCAGATAGTCAAAAGGAGGCTTCTCTTATCGCTGGGACCGATAGCCGCAAAAAAGTCAGCGAGATTATCTATCCGAGTCTCATCTACCTGGTGGATTACATCTCCTTTGGTGAGTCCCGCCTTATCTGCTGCGCTCCCTGGCGCCACCATGAGTATCAATACCCCGTTGTCCTTGCCTGGAATATCATAGGCGCTACGCAGTGATTCCGTAAGCTCGGATACAACAATACCCCACCTCAGGTCGTTGGGAATGATCTCTCCGGCGATCTGCCTGACAGAAGATGTTGAACCCGCAGAAACAGTCTCTCCCAGCTTTACATAAGACACCTTCCGTTTGCCATCGCGAAACAGTACGATCCGCACTCTCTCACCTGGGTCGCTTTTGTTCAGAAGTCGGCGAAGCTCTTCACTGTTTTCCGCCTCGCGATGGTTGAATTCAAAAATAATATCTCCCTGGAGCAATCCTGCTCTCTCCGCCGGTGAATCTTCAATCACCCTGCTCGCCGACACGCCATCGGAAATACTGAGGCCCATTTGTTTGGCCATGGCCTCGGTGACGTCCACCGGTTCAATACCCAGCCATGCCCCTGTTTCGCCTTCAGTGCCTTTGGTGTAGCTGGCAGGTTGAATTCCGCTCTGAGCGCTGCTGGATTTAACATAGTCTGAAATATCACCTTCAGCGCCCACACGACGCCTTGAGGAGACATGGTCAAAGATTACGATTGCAATAATAATAACCACCATTCCCATCAGAAAACCGACCCAGACCTGAAAGTTCTGTGGACACAGTTTCTTTTCCTTGTTCATGCCTTCTCCCTCGTCTTAAATCCAACTTTTATTCTTTACCCTATGTATCACTATGCTGCTTTAGCTCTCTTCGTAGTTGTTGGATAACCACCCTTTGACGGATGAGCTTTCGAATGATGAAATAAAGAGCGAAAATCAATAATAAAATAGTAAGAAGTGTAAGCACTTATCCAGCTCGCTAAAAACTAACTTTGTTTGTTTTTTTTCCTTTTTTTGAAATATAATCCAGAATCTCTTTCATTTCCTCTATTGCAAATGGCTTTACCATGTAGTAGAGTATTCCCTGTTGTCTGACTTCCAGTTCCAATTCCTTTATGTTGTAACCCGTCATGGTTACGATCCCCATGTCAGGTCGAGCCTCTTTAAATTTTGGAATTAATTTGTCCCCCCTACAGTCAGGCAAAAAGATATCGAGCAGCATTAGGTCAAACCTATTTTTTGTGACCTTTTTCAAAGCATCCTGGCCGGTGTAGGCAATATTTGCGCTGTGACCCAGGGCTTCAATCTCTTGTCCTATGACCCTGGCAACAGAAACCTCATCCTCGACAACCAAAATATTCATATCATGCTCCCATTAGGAAATAGTAGATAACGGCAAAACTTGTGCCAAGAGATCTGCTATCTGGTTTAACTACTTGTATTAATTGGATTTAGGCTGAGGGGGATGGGTTTTTCTTTAAACAAAGAATGGGGCGCTCGTGTCCCATAAAAAATTGGGGGGGGTGATGTTTACTTATTGAAAATACAGGAAATTTCGTGTATGGGTCAGAAATACCCTAAATTGGGCTAACTTATTACAAGCTTTCTATTATCTATCTTTGTTAGATATTTTTATCAAAGCAGAAATGCCCCAAAATATCGCTAACTTATCCCAAGAGATTTCATCTTCCTGAAAAGAGTTTTACGATCAATGCCCAGCATAGAGGATGCTCTGCCCCTGTGCCACTGTGTCTGCTCCAATGCCCTAAGAATGACATTTTTTTGAAATTTTTCCATGGCTCGATGGAAATCCAGGTCTTCCGGATCATGATCTTCACATGAATTGCCATTCAAATAATCATATCTGGTCCGAATAGAGCCCATTAAATCCAGGCGTTTTACTGTAAAATAACGCTGCAGGACGTTTTGAAGCTCACGGACATTTCCAGGCCAGTGATAATTATAGAGGGATTGCATGATTCTCCCCGGGATATCTGATCGCTCCTTACCATTGCCATATAGTCGTAAAAAATGATCGATAAGGAGTGGTATATCCTCCTTGCGATCCCTTAGAGGCGGTACAGTAATCGAGATAACGTGTACCCTGTAAAAGAAGTCTTCCCGTATCAAGCCCTTGTTCACCAGATCAATCAGATCTTTATTGGTAGCAACAACGATGCGAAAATCGGACTTTTTAGTTTCAGTGCTTCCCACGGCAGCATAACCCCTGCCATCAAAAGCTCTGAGTAGCTTGACCTGCATGCTGAGGCCAATTTCGCCTATTTCATCAAGGAACAGGGTCCCACCAGCAGCAAGGTCTAAATAACCGAGCTTATCCGTGTAGGCTCCAGTAAATGCTCCTTTCTTGTAGCCAAAGAACTCGCTTTCAAGAAGGGTTTGAGGTATTGCCCCGCAGTTCACAGATACAAAGGCCCTGTCACGTCTGTTGCTCATCTCATGTATGGCCTGAGCTACCAATTCTTTACCAGTGCCTGATTCGCCACCAATAACCACACTTGCATCAGAGTCCGCGGCCCTTGAAATAAAATCATAGACTTGCTGAATTGCCTGACTCTTGCCAACAATATTTCCTAACCTGCAGCGCTCCTTTACGGAAGGTCTCATTTCGCTTTCTCTCAATGCCTGCTCAGCTCGTTTGTGTTTAGTGGATTCTTCCTTGAACTCCTTGTCCCTTTGTTCTGATAATTTGCACCGCTTACCAGCAATTAGGCTCTATATCCCAATTGTTGGATTGAATAATAAGTCCAGTACCATGAATCTGTCAAGAACTTTCTGTGTGAGGGACTGTTTTTAATTCCCATAATTTTGAGCAAGCTTAAAAATAGAGGGGGTATAGAAACATGGATATAAAACAAATGATTGGGAGACGGATTAAAGAAATCAGAGCGAAGAAACGAATCAGCCAAGAACGTTTGGCTGAAAGAATGGACATTAACCCCAAATACTTGAGCAGTATTGAGCGAGGAAAGGAAAATCCTACCCTTAATACCTTGATCAAACTGTCGGAATCATTGGAGGTAGATCTGAGTGAAATTTTTAGCTTTGTTCAAATAGAGGACCCTGCCAAAAGAAAGTCCTTTATAATCTTTCTTCTGGACAAGGCAAATAGCGAACAATTGAAAATCATCTTCAAAATAATTTCGGCAATAATCCATTAACTTTTGCAATCTATCTACTGTTTAAAGAGCTTGTTTGACTGGGGTTGGTTTTATAGGATCAGTTGCGGTTTGTTTTATGTGTAATGACCATAATTTGACCTAATAAACAGAGTTAAACGTAGCGCTTAAGGGGGCAATAATCGGATGATTTTCGTCTCGTCAGGTGTTTTTAATTAAAAATATGGAGGATTTGTCTAAAGGGATTTCTGAATGGTCCGAAAGTTGCATATTACATCTTATTAACATGCAGCAATCCTGTATTCTCATTTACATGAGCTTTGACATTATCCTGGAAATACCTGGTGAACCCTTTGATGGAACAGTAGCTTTAAGCATGGGCACAGCCATGCCAAAAGGATGCGGGGAGAAATCTGATGCCATGCTCAAGAATGTCGGCCTTCCCATAGAAATCTCTACTGTGCGTCTTACTAAAGCTCTGCTTAACAACGGCTGCCGGAGGGACCTTGATAATGGCAATAACAGAGGTGGGGTAAACGGATGTCTGATCTGGTACTTATCTTTTCAATGGATGATCTCAGAGGCAGGATAACACAAAAGGTGTTAAAACGAAGCGGTTTTGAGGCCCTGTTGCTTCGTATGATTTTGGGAGCGAAAGATGCTATTGCGAAGCATGCCCCAGGCATTGTAATTTTTGATATAAGCAGTTATTTTTCAGAAGAGGTAAATCAAATACGAAATCTGTGCGGAACATTGGAGCATACACCGGTCATTTTACTCGGAGACCGGTCTATCACAGACCGGTTCGAGGGGACTGAAATAAGCAAGGAGCTATTCCTTTCAGATCCCCTTGACCCTGAGCTCATTGTCGCAAAAGTCAAGGAGATTCTCTCACTGAAGGCGAAGGAAAAGCCCTCGGAGGGTGATACCCTTGAAGATAACTTGAAGCATTTCTTAAACCTGGATTGAAAGAATTACCCACTCACACATCCATGGAAAAGCACAAAAACCTTATAGCCATTATTGGACCAAAAGGGGGGGTAGGCAAAACCTCGATTTCCGCCAATCTTGCCATTGCACTTTCAAGAATGGGCAAAAAGGTTGTTGCCGTTGACCTTGACCTTGGAGCGTCAAACCTCCATGCGGTCTTTGGCATCAGGGATTCTAAGTACAGTCTCGATGATTTTGTTCAAAACAGAGTCAAGAAACTTGGCGATATTATTGTGGATACGGGCCTAAAGAACTTAGGAATAATTCGTGGAGGTGATGTCCCCGGTATAGCGAATATGCAGTATCAAAAGAAGATGAAACTCGTCAGGCATCTGTCAGGGTTAGGCTTTGATCTTGTGATCCTGGACCTTGCGCCAGGGGTCTCACATAACGTTGTGGATTTTGCAATCATTGCCAAAAAGACACTTCTTGTCACCACCCCTGAAGTGCCATCCTTATTGAATGCATACAGCTTCATTAAGGTGGCTGTGTTCAGGCGGCTCACCTTTTTTTTCAAATACAAAAAATGCCCTGATATCCTGGATCTTTTGGAAAGGGCAAAGGACTTTGAAAATTATCCCCACCTAAAGACCATGGAAGGCTTTTTTAGAGAGGCCCGAGAGATCAATTCCGAGGTAGCGGATTCTGCAAAAAAAATTCTATCAGGCATTACACCGTTTCTGGTTGTCAACAGGATCCGAACGGGGAATGATGCGAACACAGGTGAGGTTATTCAGGGCCTCATGCAAAATTATCTGGGCATCAAGAGCTCAGAACTCATGAGCATACGAGAGGATATTGCTGTAGAGAAGGCCATCGCAAGGATGAAACCCGTTATGACTGAGGCCCCAAATTCCCCTTTTTCCCGGGATATCGAACAGATTGCCCTTAAGCTCTGCGAATGAACCAGTTAATCCCCCCAATATTAGATGAATTCCTTTTTTTAGCAAACGGTTCTCAAGTGCTAAGATTGGTCCTGCTAACAGGGTGATATACCCGAGAATTGACACTTGATTCGTATATGGTCAAAATATGAATCCCACAGCTACCCTTTACCATAAATTTAGGGCAAACACCATTCAACTAAGAACCTATTGTCAAGGTCTGACCTCGTCTCTATAGATCACCCTCCTAGAAAAAACAACAAATCAGAAATTTACAAACTGATAATTGGTAATCATTCACTCCCCCCCATTTTTTTTAACAAAACTGAAAAAAAAGGGAGACAAATGAATTTTGATTTAGTATGC
>CAZIXY010000146.1:0-8354 GCA_964543315.1 uncultured Desulfobacteraceae bacterium
TCCAATTCATGCAGCTCAAACAGGCCGCCGTCAAGATAAGGCACCTTGCCTAAAAGTTCCTCAAGATCAGGCGTTCGCCGGGCGGGTTGCTGCGCAAACCCTTCATGAACAAGCCGTACCAGGAAATAGCGGTAAAAGGTCAGGAACTTGTCCTTGCCCTTTCGCTCCTGCACCATTTTGAGACGATTTTTAAGATACTCCACATCGCCGTCAAGGAAGCCCTTGCGCTGGATGAAATAAATAAACATCAAGCGGTTGAGCATCAATGACGCATACCATTCCCGGTCGCCCTGTTCGGTAATCCCCTGGATAAAATCAAGAAATTTACCGTGTTCCTTTTTAAAGCGGTCGTAGAATTTTTTGGTGACACGATCACGGTCAAAGGCGTCATGGAGCCTGAAAACGACACCCGTCAGTGTAAGACCTTCTTCCTCATTCAGCGTGAAGGTAATCGACTCCAGTTTCTGTATCAGCGAGTCGCCGGAGTGATGTGAGGGATTATAATGGTGTTCCCGGTAAGCAGCCGGATGTCCCGGCTGCCGGGAGACCCATTGCCATATTTGCACGGTCTTATCGGCGTTCATGAAGATAATAAGGTGCTCGTAAGCCGATTTGGTGACCTGTTTTTCTATTTTGCGGCGCGTTGCGTAATCAGGGAGATTGCCCTCAGCATCGACTCGGCACTCAAAGATCTGGACACCGCGTTTTTCTGCAAATGCAGTGAGCGGGTATGTTTGGTTATCCACTTGAACAGTGAGCCGGGCAGAGTGGCGGTCCCAGCCCAATTCCTCGATGAACAGGGTATCGAAGTCAGAAGCCTGGAGCAATGTTCGGGTGCGAGCAAAATTAAGAGGCATGGCGCTACAGTATTCTCCTTCTCAGCTTTTCATAAAAACTTTCACGCGAACCAATCATATTTATGACAACTAACCCGTCTTCCTCAAAAACTTCATAGACAATTCGGTAAGATGTGCCCTTATAATTGAAATGGTAAGATCTAAGCCCTTTGAATACATAGCCCAGTTTATATGCCTTATAAGGATCTCCTCGGATATTCTTGAAATGGACGGTCTCAATATCTCTTGAAACTTCATGAGGAAGCCTTTTTAAATCCTTCTCCACAGCTTTGATACTTTTTATCTCAAACATTTATTCAGATACCTCTGAAAAGATCTTCTTCGCTTATCAACTCCCCTTTTTGCATCTCCGCAATTACGTCTTTGCGTCTTTTCAAAAGTTCTTCAGAAAGCCCTTTGTCCGCAAGGATAGCAAGAGTCTCTTTTTCCTCTTCAGTCAAATTCTGTATAGCCTTAAGTATTTCAAGGGGGGTCATAGTCTTTTTTTGAGCCTTCATAACAAAACCTCCTGGAATAATTTCTCTATGTTTAATAATTTCGTCTCATATTTTAGCATACTTCAGGAAAACTTCACTACCTGTTTTCCCCAACCAATCCCATTGAACAGATAATTTTGGGTTCTCGAACTTCCCCATCCTCATCATGGACGCGGCAAAGGCGGTCTTCATCCCTTAGCGCAATGACCAGTTGTGCTAAGGTTTCATCAGAGATGCCGCTGCGGAGCTGACGGTTAAGCGTGTCTATTGCAGATTGGCGCAGTGGATAACGGTAGATTTCTTCAATGGCCCGAACCAGCTCTTTTGTCTCAGAAAGCGTTCCTTTTAGCTTCTGGGCATAATCTTTAAGCCGCTCATAGGTTCTAAAACGGGCACTGGAAGGCCTTCCCAATTGACCACCAACAGACTTCTCCTCCTCGATAATGAGTTCTACTGCTTTTTGCACAAGTTCGTGATGGTTTTCCCGGCGTGGCTGGGGAACAGTGTCGGGTTTGCATTCGGCTGCTCTAAGGATTTCGAACTGTGACTCAGTAACGCTTTTCCCCTCCTGATCTATCCAGGCCAGGGCATCATTTTCCTCTCCGGTCCTCATGTAAACCAAAACCCCTTCGGGTTTGTTCTCGCTTGGCTTGTGTTCCCGTGATGAATAAACCACAGGGGGCATTTGAGGGATTATTCTTTTGAGTTTTGGGTCCGCTTCTGAGGCGTTTTTCCAGATCTGGTATGCATAGGACGCAAGATCAACTTCGGTATCTGCATCGCCGTCAAGGATACCCGCCTTCTCATTATAAAGGTCAAGTACGGCTTGATCATTCTGGTCATCCTCGAAAAATGCTTCGTCCGTACCCACGACCTCTGCGTTTTGCTCCAACCTCTGCCGCACACGAGCCCGGAGTCGAATGATACGCTCCACTCCCTCTGCCGGTAAAAAAGAGTAACAAACAATGTTTTCAGCCTTTTGCCCGATTCTATCCACACGCCCGGCACGCTGAACCAATCGAATGATGGCCCATGGCAGATCGTAATTGACCACAACAAAGCAATCCTGCAAATTCTGACCTTCGCTGAGTACGTCTGTGGCTACGAGAACACGTAGTTCGTCATCAGGCATAATCCTCCCGCGTTTCTCGTTACTCTCCGGGCTGAAACGCCAGGCAAGAGCGGTTGGGTCCGGCGAATCTCCTGTCACTCCCGACAACCTTGAAACACCCCTGAGTTTCAGGTTTTCTTCCAGATAGTGCACAGTGTCGGCAAATTGGGTGAAAACAATGACCTTCTCATCAGGATATTTTTCATCCATCAACTTGTACAAAGCTTCCAGCTTGGAATCTTTAGTAGAATCCCAATCACCGCAGTTTTTTATTACTTTCAGAAGAGCGTTTCCATCGCTCTGTAAATCCCTGGTCAGGGCCTTGCCGAAAAGCTCCGGACGGAGCCACCTGAAACGGTTTTTGTATTTTGAGGCGTATTTCGCATAAATTTCAGCGGCCCGGCTTTTATAGTCTTCCGCAGTTTTTAGCGCACCCTTATTGTCAATATCATTATTACCCGTATTATCCTCATCATTAAACATATCTTGTGTAATGCTCACGGCATCGGCATCCCCATCGTTAATACGAGCATCTAACAATCCGGCGTCCTGTGTTCCGATAGGGAGAGGCTTTCTTTTCTCAATTGCATGAAGAAAGATGTAATTGCGTAAGATATGTCGTTCAATGGATAGGATAAACGCCTGCCCACTGCTCTCTAATCGCTTGAAAAGATTAGTACGGCAAAATCCCATTAGCCTTTTCCCTGCACGGGAAAGATCTTGCAGCACACTAATTTCAGATTGGGTGGGCGGTTTTTGGTGGGACTCCTTTACATAATTGCCCAATCCATAGCGGGGAAGTTTTAAGCTGTTGATCGTATCAACTACATCCGAGGCGTAAAGTTTTGCGTACTGATCATCCGGATCACTATCATCGATCTTGAACTTCATTGTTTTCGGCACCCGCACAGGAAAGTAAGAACGGTTACCATCTTCAAATGTGAGATATTTGCGACTGTTTTCAGAATCGGTTTCCGCATAGTTTTCCTGGATGAAACTCCTGGTTCGCCTGACAAGGAAAAGGCGCATTAGTTCGCGCCAGTCATCGGCATATTCGCTTTTTTCAAAAGCAGCGAGAGAACGTATGGGCGCCTGATGTTGACGTATAAACTCGGTCTCGCCCATATCTCTTAATAATCGTTCAGGTCGGATACTTAGTTCTTTGTCCTCCGGGACAAATAGGCGTAGCTGGTTGGATAGATCAAGGTAGGTTTTGTTATATGGCGTGGCTGAGAGAAGAATAACCTTGCTCTCATTTTCGTCTATATATTCCTGAATCGCACGATACCGTTTGCCTTCACGGTTGCGTAGGTTGTGGCTTTCATCTATGAGTACAAGGCGAAAGCGCCTCAAGTTGGGCAACTGGTTTATAACCTGGCTGATGGAAAGGACCCTTGCACGAAGGCGATACTGATCACGATAATCTTCCCACATATCAACAAGGTTCTTAGGGCATACTATCAATGTCTCAAGACCGAGGTCGTCCTCTAATATCCGGGCTACTGCGGTAGCCATCAAAGTCTTTCCAAGGCCCACGACATCTCCAATCAGGACTCCTCCTCTTTTGTTGATATGATGGGCCGCGATCTTCACAGCCGCTTTTTGAAATTCAAAAAGCTTCTGCCCGAATTCCCGGGGAATGCGGAACTCGGAAAGTCCTGCGCGTGCCTCCTGGGAGAGGTGGTAAGCCATCTTAATATAGATGTGGTAAGGAGGAATGGGCTTTTCCCTGGCCCAACTTTCATTGATTATCTGGACAAGTTCATCTGAAATATCAACACACCAGCGGTCATTCCAGCGGTCTTCAAACCAGTTTGCCAGTTTTTTACAGGCATCATGGTCAAGCACGTCTACATTCAATTCACCCTGGCTTGATAGCCCTGAAAAAGTCAGATTGCTACTCCCAAGATACCCGGTGAAAGGATTGACCGGATCGGGGCGGAAAAGAAGATATAGCTTTGCGTGTAAAGGGTGTCTGAGGAATAATTTAACGATGACTTTCTTCGCTTTTATCTGGGCAGCTAACCGGCGCAGGCCGACTTCATCTTCATTGGTAGGCGCTCCAACAGTTAGTTGATCACGAAATTCCTCGGCTAATTTTTTCTTGAGGCGAAGGGCGGTTTGATTGTCCATCCCACCATCACCTTTTGAGATTCTCATAGCTTGCCGTAACTCATCTTGAGGCAATCTGTGCATGCCCACGAGTAGGCGACAGCAATGGCCTGCCCCTCCTGACCAAGCATCGACATACGAATCTAATTGTTTCCAGCCTCGAAGATTGAAATAACCCACGCAGAAATCAGCATGATCGGATAATCCAAGAGTTTCTTGGAGGGTAGGAAGAAGGTTTTGCTCAATATTGTCGAAAATACGAGGCATACAGTGCGTCCTCACCACTCAATGCAAAATATCATGTGAGCCAAATTCTCTATTGATAGTGAATGATATGATATATTTTTCTCTGCAAAAGCTCAAAACAAGTCTTCCTGTTTGCCGGAGTCTTTCTCAAAAAGACGTTGTTGTATTGATTTGGATTTAAGCCGTGCTTCCCATTTGCTTTCAAATTCGGCATCCAGGAATTCTTGATATGCCATGACAGAATCGTCCGCTTTTTTAATGCCCTTTTTCTTCAGTAACTGATTTAGCGCTCCGCGAGAGACCAGGAAAAGAGGCACGCTGGTATCAATTAGTCCAACTTTCTCCACACGACATTTCGGGCACAGGATGCTCGCCTGAGATCCATCACTTTTTATCTCTACAAGGTGAAGATCATGCAATGATGAGCATTCTTGGCAAGAAGGGAACATAGTTTCTGGATCGGGGTCATCAAAGAGATCAAGTTGCACCTGAAGCTTATCGTGTTCAGAATCAATAATCCCCGGACCGGAGCCACCGGTGAATGCATCGCCCGAACGAACCAGGTCGAGTAATAAAGCGCGTCCAAATGCTTTATCAGGTTCAATGCCAGCATTATTCAATTTTGCCTGACCTTCAGTAGTCAATTGAAATGTAATGATACTCCTTCTAATAGAAGTAAGGACATAATAACCATCTTTATCTGTGTATCCGTGTAATACAGGCATTTAGCACCTCTCAAGGCTCCAATCCCAGTTTATAGGATTTGGAATTGTTATATCAAAAAATCTGACTCCCAACAGCACTTTTCAGCTGCTGTCAGGGGAAAGGCCGGCAGTATTTGAGGTGTTTATCCATGGTATGATCTGAGCTCCAGGCCCTTTTCCCAGGCATTCCACATACCCCTCGTCTTTGAGTTGCCTGAGTACGCGCCTAATCATGTCCCTGCTAACCTCCGGACATGCATTTTCAATATCGGCCAGTGTGAATTGGCCTTGCTTTTTCATTACAGCATCTCTGATCAATTGTGTTTTGGAACCGCGTGGAACCTTCAGCCTGTCTAATCGTTCTTCAAACTCAATACATGCGCTCTTCAGAACATACAATACAAAATTGATATAAGGCCAGGGATCATGCTTCCCTTCGTGCCAGTTTCGGGAACTCAACTCAAGTGTTTCGTAATATCGCTCTTTATTCTCCTTAATGAGTCTTTCGATACTTATATACCTGCCTGCTTCATACCCCAACTGGTAGGTTTGGAGGAGCATAAGCAGCCGAGAAACCCTGCCGTTTCCATCTCGGAAAGGATGGATTCACAAAAAATCCAGATTGTAGGCGGCAAGAACAATCATTGGCTGAACCCATTCCTGTTCCAAAGCGTCGTGCCACATATAATTCAACTGTTGCAAGTATCCCAGGATTGAAGATGCGTGGACAGTCCTGAATCTTTATATTGAAAATCGCCACATCACAGGTTCCGCCCCCAAAGTCAAATACCAGGAGGTTTTTTGTACCTCCCGGATCTCCCCGGCTTTTCTTCTCCCAGCTCAATACATAATCAATAAATGCGGCATTGATTTTTAAAATATGCCTCTTCCCGTGTCCACAGCCCCCGTTTTAGACGGCCAAGATTGCGCTTTTCTATTCCTGATGACGTGTCTTGAGTACCATCCGGCATTAACTCTCTTTCATGTTGATCCCATTCGTCCCGCAAATCAAAAATCTTATTTCGGAAGTCTGTGATCCTTTCAGCCTGCTCAATTGACAATTTTGCATCATCATATCGACCTTTTTCTATTGCAATTGCCCCTTCCCTGTTAATCAAGGAGATTTGGGTTTCGATTTCCTCAAGGAGCATTTCAAAAGCAGGGGATATGTCTACTTTTTCATTTTCTGCCAGGACCCATTCCTCCCTGTCTCCCATTATTATAAAACTTGAAGGACAATGCCCATTCTGAAACATTTTCAGTGGTTACCGCTTCGGCACCCATTTCAATCAGGGTTTTATTATAATCGCTTTCAAAGGTGTAAAGAGTCTTTTTGATGGCAATGATTTCATGGCAGAGCTGCTCGAGCTTTCCTCCCGCCTCTGCATGGGCAACGAAGACCGCATTAGCCAGCATACCTACAAATTGATTTCGTAGTTGAGATGTTGCTACAGTTTGTCTTTTTATCTTATTATCGAATGGGGCTAAAAAGAGGAGACGACCCTCATCCAAAGATTGCCTGAAGATTTTTTTGATGAGCATATTTTCGATGCTTCGGGCAGGACAGATGATAACGGGATGGGTGCCTTTCAAGAGTAGTTCGAGGCAGTCTTTTTCAATAGGGGAATGGAAACCACCTATTACGGAAGTTTCTGTATTCCGTAGTGATCGGGCCAGGTCATAAGACCGCAAAATAAGTTCTCCAGGACACTTGACGGAACAGTAAAAACCGAGCATGGGCTTTTTGAGGATCTCTAAATTTCCGAGCGCCCGAATCTGTGGAAAAACCTCATATGCCTTTTTATTTCTAAGGGAGGAGGGATAATCCCAGTTTTTTGTTTGTAAAGTGACTATTTCTAAAGGCATCTTTTAATCCCACTCAAGGGTCAAGAGTAGTCCCCTTTATAAATAAATTCATCTCAAGTTTTATCTTGACAATTCCGATATAATCGCTATCATGTAGTTGTTCTCTGCCAGTGGCAGTAGAATCTAAAAAGGCCTCCGCTGAGCCAGCCTGGCAAATCAGCGGTTTTTTTATGCCCATTTTGGATTTTTCCTAATCTTCTGCAATGTGCGCCTGCTTTCAGCAAGAAAAGCTGTTATAAACCTGCCTGTGCCTCTGCCGCTTATACCGATCACCACAACATAATTTCCCTTTACCAGCACAACTCTCCTGCATTTATCAGATTTTTTCCTTTTGTTGTCCCAGCCGACATACTTCTCGCTGTTCTGGTCTTCAAGCGCTGCTTTTATCCAGTCAATCCTCTCAGCGCGCTTGAAAGAGAACGTGTCATCTTTAGATCTACTACTTTCATAGAAGGCGTGGTCAAAATCCAACTTTTTGAAACGCACAGGGATATTGTCAAAGGTTATGATTTCCCTGGTACAATAGGTCTGCTCAAAGTGTTCACGATATTGCGCCTCGCTTTCATATCGAACCAGGGGAGGATATTGCATCAACTACCACCCTCCCTGCAGGCTAATTCGAAATATATTAAATTTCTTCTCGCCAAGGGCAGTTGGAACTATCTTTCTCCCCATCTGGTCTTCAAGATGTTGTATTATTTGTTTTTTGGCATTCCCATAAACTCCTTTTTTATTCAAACTGGTTGCTGCGATCCCAAGCAGGAAGTCGGTCAATTGAATTAAAACCGATTCTTTAGAACGAATGGCCTGAACATTTAGAACGTTGGCCGAGAGGTTTGCATGCTTCAGACATCGTTTGAGGACATGCAGCCTGTCATGCTTTCGATTGCTTTTGTAGTCACAAAACACAAAGTATTCATTAAAATCATGAATCCAGTGATGAAGAAGTTGATAGTAGAATTTGTAAAATCCAAGTTCCTGG
>CAZIXY010000147.1:0-8336 GCA_964543315.1 uncultured Desulfobacteraceae bacterium
TTCCTTAACCGACGACAGGGGAGCACTGGGCGCCAATGAGATTAATTTGTCTCCTGAAAGGACCTTCTGTTCTTCCTTAGAGGAATCTCCTTTAATACTCTTTGACGGGCGACTTTTTAACGACAGGCTTGACGGTCAAACGGATATTGATCTCTTCAGGGAATACTATGAAAAACACGAAAGAAATTGCTTTAAATTCCTTGAGGGAAGTTTCTCCTGCGCTATTGTGGAAAAAGACGACGAAGTCATCCTCGCACGGGACCCTGTGGGCTCTAGGCCCCTCTTCTTTGGTTCGGAAGATAATATGTTTTTCTTCAGCTCGGAGATGAAGGGGTTGAAAGACCATGTTCAATTCAACATCCAGGAACTCCCGCCGGGATGTATCTACAGTACAAAAAGAGGAATGAAGGAATTTGAGCCCTACACACCTGAAGTGCCTGAAATCGGGGATATGAAAAAGGCCGCTGATATTCTAAGAGAACTCTTAATTGAAGCGGTAAAGAAAAGGATGGACGATGTGAACGCCATCGCACTAAGCGGTGGCCTGGACAGCTCCATCATAGCCGTCATAGCCAAGGAGTTTAATCCGGATTTACACCTCTTCACCGGTTCCATAGAAAAATTTCCAGGTCCGGACCTGGAAAACGCCAAACTAATGGCGGATTTTTTGGGCATGGAGCACCACATATGTCTCATTTCACATGAGGATATTACAAGCTTTATCCCTGAGGCAGTATGGTATCTGGAAAGTTTCGATGAAGACTGTATTTCAGGAATTATCTCCAACTACTTTGTCTCAAAAATGGTGAAAGAATATTCCAATGCCGTCCTGGTCGGTGAAGGTGCTGATGAACTCTTCGGTGGGTACCGCATGGTCCTCAAGAACCCCAAGGTCAAAAGCGCTGAGCAGAGGGAACGACTTGCCCAGAAGTTACTGGACATCGCCTACAATACCGCATTGAGGCGTTTGGATCGGGCGTGGATGGCCAACGCCGTTATGTATAAAACCCCCTTTTTAGATTCAAAAATCTTGGCTTTCAGCAAAAAGATCCCAATGGATTGGAAAATCTACGGGGAAAAACAGGTTGAAAAATACATATTGCGAGAGGCATTCAAAGATATGCTTCCCGAGAAAATAGCCAATCGTGAAAAACTCAGATTTGCCATGGGTACGGGGATGGATGATGTGATGGATGAAATCGTATCCGAAAGAATTGACCCCAAAGAGATAACACACAGACCCAAAGCGGCGTATGGTCTGCCTTTTGCTTCATTCAAAGAATTATATTACTACGACGAATTCCTGCAGCAGTTTCCACCTTCCTACGAAAACCAGACGGTCAGGTGGGACCCCTTCAAATAGATAAACGGGAGTTTATATGTCATTTCCTACACAATATAAATACATCGTCATAGGTGCCGGGGTACACGGACTCAGCAGCGCGTGGCATCTTGCCAAGGAACTGAAGAACAAGAGATCCGGTTCGGGCAAGGATATCTTACTCATAGACAAGGGATCCATCGGCGCCGGGGCGTCGGGAATCGCCTGTGGCGTGATACGCAACAACTATTTTCAGCCTGCCATGCGGGAGCTTATGGCGCACAGCGTAGCCATTTGGGAGGAAGATGCAGAAGCATATGGTTACCATCCGGTGGGTTACATGCAGATCTCCCCCGAATCCATGCATGAAGACGTGGCTGAAATCTATAAACAACAAAAGGATATCGGGTACACATCGGTTTTCATCGAAGGAGAAAAAGACTGCCTGGCATATATGAGGGGAAACATCTTTCATGACTGGCAGGCCAAAAGTATCACCTCGATCCTGCATGAGAAAAAGGGCGGCTATGCCAATCAGATGAAGTCCCTCTACAGGCTGGCGGACAAGGCTGAATCCGAGGGTGTGCGTATCCTCACGGGGGTGGAAGTGACCGGGCTGAAGACCGACAAGGATTCCGTTACGGCCGTTGAGACCTCAAAGGGTCATATCCAATGTGACTGGGTGATCGCAGCCCCCGGCCCTTGGGCCAAGAGTTTCTGGGATATGCTCGATCTACCCGAAGAGATAGATATCAAAGGCCCGGACGGCATGATCCATCCCGGAAATCAGATGTGGACATACTGGTGCCTGGTTGAAGGAACACTTGGAGTAGACCCTGACTATGCCATGAATAACCAAGGAAAGCTGCCCCCCGTGGTCCACCTGGATTCGGTGGCTCCCCTGTATTCCAGCGAAGATGGATCACTCATTACGGATGAGATGTGGGGTATTTACTACAAGCCCGACTTTGGCTTTGGCGGCGTCCAGGGAGGAGCGGCCCCTTACATTGTCAAGGGGGACGTGAAGGTGGATCCCTACGGCATTGACTCTCCGGACTTTACGGTAAAGCCTGAATTTGTACACATGTGGACATCCGCCCTGGCACATTGTCAGAAAAGGTATGAGGACAAATATCAGATGTACAAAAATGAGCCCTCCGGGGGCCTGGGTTGCTTTACTCCTGATAATTTCCCCATTTTTGATGTCATGAAACAAAACTGCTACATGATCCTCGATTCCAATCACGGGTACAAGATGATCGGGGTAGGTAAACTTGTGGCCAAAGAGATCCTTGGAGATAAGCAGTCACTCCTGAAGCCGTTCCGGTTTGACCGTTACGCAAAAGGGGAATTGCACCCTGTCTCCCACAGCCCGTTTCCGTGGAGCTGAGAAGCTTTTTGATATGGAAATTACGATCCTCGGTTCAGGTGGATGTATGGTCATCCCGAAGCCCCTTTGCCGGTGCCGGGTTTGTGAAGAAGCAAGAAGCAAGGGTGTCCCTTATGAAAGAACCGGGCCGTCCGCATTCATACATGACGAAAATATCCTTATCGACACACCGGCGGAAAGCGCTCAACAGCTCAACCGCTCCATGATAGAATCCGTTGATTATCTGATGTTCTCCCATCTGGATCCGGACCATGTGGAAGGATTTCGGGTAGTGGAGCAGATTACCCTTGATTTTCGAACCTGGGAGACTTACAGGGGAAAGACCATCCCGTTGATCCTTCCCCGGATTCTGGAAGATCGCATCGCCGATATTCAATCCATATACGGCCCATTCATCGATTTCTACGAAAGACAGGGATACGTCGAATGCAGGGTTTTTGATGAAAAAACCATGATAGGAGAGACTGAAATCACGGCACTACCCGTGGATCGTGGTTCTCAGGTATCTTTTACATATATATTTGAGAGAAAAGGGATGAAAACAGTCTATGCACCTTGTGACATCAAGCCCTTTCCCGAAGACAGGAATGAGGTGTGCAATGCGGACCTTCTGGTGATACAACCGGGAATTTTTGAGGACGGGCTCAAACACGGGTTCGTCTATCCCCAAAATCACATATCCCGGACGACCCTTTATACGTTTGATGATACCGTTGCATTGGCCGAAAGAATACAGGCAAAACGAATCCTTTTTGTCCATCTGGAGGAATACTGGAACAGGAGTTACGATGATTATTTGGCGGTTCAGAATCGGTTTGACAATATTGAATTTGCTTACGATGGGATGCGAGTCAACATTTGATCCGAGGCGATGAAAATGGATTTAGAAAACAATTCTCTTTTGAATAAAATACATGAGGACGCACTGCGGGTTCTGGAAGAAGTCGGGGTCAAATGCGATTCCGTTGAGATCAGACAAATTTTTGAACAGACAGGCATGGCTGCATTTGATGACAGCACGGGACACATTCATGTCCTGAGACCATTAGTTGAGCAGGCCCTCAACACTACTCCAAAACGGGATGGCTACTGGATTCCGGAGAATTCCTTTGGGGTGGGAGGAACAGCACCATTTGTATACGATGATCAGAGCTGTGATTTGGTGGAGCCTACTTTTGAGCATCTTGTTAAAATAGCACAAATAGTCAATGATGCGGATGTTATCAACTTCATGGCCAGAGGCGTCTTGATCAAAAAACAGGAAGTGAAGGTCATGGATACTATTATTGAACACTGCCGTAAACCGATATATGTGGCGGCTGTGACCGAAGCCGGCATTGCCCGGGCAAAGGAAATTCATGAGACCAGGGGAAATTTTACCATCCAATTCTCCATAATCAACAGCCCGTTAAATGTCATAGAAAGCATGGTCGATCCTTTTCTCTCATGTGTACGCAAGGGCATCCCCATATACGTATCCAGCATGCCCATGGCGGGCCTTTCAGGACCTTACTCGATGTCCGGTCTTGTTACGCTGACTCACGCAGAAGGCCTGTTCGGAATCACGCTGGCCCAGTTGGTAAATCCGGGGATTATGGTCGTCCATGCCGGTCTTCCCTCTATTGCCAATATTCAAAAAAACTATGCCGTTGATCTGGGTCTTATCTCGCACAACATTGCAAACCTAATCCAGGAAAAGATCAACAAGATGCTCAATATACCTTCCATCCAGACAGCCTGTACCACCAACCAGGATGCACCCAACAATAAGTCGGAAGAGGATGCAATCAATGGTTACGCCATGATGAAGAAGTATCAATTTCATCAGATGCGTCATGCGTTCGGTTTTTTGAAAGAGCTGATAGCCTTTTCCATATCCAAGCTGGAAAGGCACATCGAGCTGTGCAGGGAAACAACCCCTGAACAGGAGCCGGATTGGGAACTGGATCCCTACGATCCGGAAGGCTTTGAAGTGATCATGCGCAACGGCAGCAAGGCCAATTATATGAGGGACGATCACACCCTGAAAAACACGGGGAAATACTTTTTAAATTAGCTCAGGGGAGGAGGTGAAACATCTCCAATCGCACAACCTATTGAAAAAGAAAGCTTAATATGGTATCCTGAGTGAAAGTTGGACATGAGGGTTACCGGAATGGCACATACTAAATTCCGCGACTCCCATATTCCAATCGCGGTCTAAAGTATATAAACGTTTACGTCGCTGAAAGAGCGAAGCGGAGTTGAATGCATCATGAAAGTCGCCGTTTATCAGACCAGTCCAGTCCTGCTGGACCTCAAGTCCAATCTTGAGAACGTGATCGACAAGATAAAACAGGGTCGGGAAAGGGGAGCTCAACTCATCGCTTTTCCCGAGTTGGCATTGACAGGATACTTTGTCGGGCAGAGGTACCACGAAGTCTCTCTCAGACTTGATTCAGATGAAATCAAGCAATTGGTTTCCGCTACCAAGGGGACAGCGGCCGTGGTTGGTTTTATAGAGGAATCCCCTTCCATGAATTTTTACAACTCCGCCCTCGTCGCAGCGGACGGGAACATCGTTTTTGCCTATCGCAAGCTTAATCTGCCCAACTACGGTGTCTTTGAAGAGCGAAAAATATTTGCTTCGGGCAAGCAAATTCCGGTCTTTAAGCTCCATGAATTTAATATTGCCGTCTTTATCTGCAATGACCTGTGGCACCCTTCCCTCCCTTATCTCGGAGTGGTTCAGAAAGCGGATATTTTTGTGACCCTTTTCAACTCATCACAGGGCTCAATGGGTGATGAATTCAGCAATATAGAGAGTTGGGAGATCATCAATAAGTTCTACTCCCGCATCTTCGGTATTTATAATATCTGCGCAAACCGCGTGGGGGAGGAAAGTTTTCAGGAAAGACGTGCTGATTCAGGCATAGGAGCGGATCAAGCGGGACCTGAAGGGGATTTTCCTGTGCTGTGTGAGACGACAACTTACAAATTCTGGGGTGGCAGTGAAATCGTCAATCCTTTTGGTCAAAACATCGCCAAAGGGGCCCTCCACAAGGAGGATGAAATTTTCGGGGATATATCCAGAAACCTGCTCCGGCAGAAAAAAATTTTGTTGCCTTATTTAAGAAATGACGATCCTTACTTCACTCACCGTGAGCTTCAGCGCATTCTGTATGACAAGAGTAGAGGCGATGATTCATGAAAGCACATAAAAATATACTATCCGGAAGTGATTTCACGCACTATGATCTTGTTGGTTTCCCTGTCTACCCCAATCCATGAAATCAAAAGTCAATTCATCCATAGGGCGACAGCTTGATTTATAAGGATCTTAAATGTAAACAGGAGGTCAAAATAGTTTTGATAAAAGGAATTGTAGATAGTTATAGCGAACAGAAAGGTTTCGGCTTTATAATTCAGGACAATGGTCAAAAATTGTCCTTTGAACGTTCCTCCATTATCATGCCAGGGTACAAGACCCTCACGCCGAATGATCACGTCACCTTTGATATAAAAGATATTCTGCGGGGTCCCGAGGCAATGAACGTGACAAAACTTTAATCACGAGACTGAATAAACTTCAGAAGCAAGATACCATTTTGCTTTGTTTCACATAAGAACATCAATGGATGAGCACTATTTCTATACCGGGATATGTTCCTTTATTGAACCATAAAACCCTTGGTGTCATTGCCCTTGGTATTATTTATATATTGATGAAAGGGACTACCATGTCTGAATCCACAACCATAAGCATATCGAAAAAATTGCCCCTTGCTAAGCGAATCTCAAACGCCAAAAAGAAAATATCGAAATGGACAGATTCCCTTGATAACCCGTTTGATGATAAAACAGATGCCATCCAGCTGACAAAGTTTGATAGAAACGATGATGAATTCCTTTATCAATATATCATCGTGCGTGGAGCAAAAATATCTCGAAAAAGATGGTAGATACCAGCCCAAAACGCAATTTCTTCCAATATCCCACAAAACCGGAACCCGCTGATTTGTAAAGACTGAATAAGCCATTTTGCATGACGGGACCGAGCCCTATTGTAAATAATTTCGTCTTGTCCTTGTTCAAAACCCTGTCCGGCTTTAACGATGCTGTGGTTTCCGAAACGCGATAATGCATTGCAGGCATAACCTTCATGCTTGTTTAAACTGTAAACAGGACCGGTGTCCGGTTAATCATTGCGGGCTGATTGAAAGATAAGAGGTAATATTATAAGATGGCACGAATCGAAAAAGACTTTAAACAGGTTTTGGCGGCCCTTATGGTGAAGGAATGAGATCATCTATGAAAAAGGCCCAATGGCATATCAAGGATCTTATTGATCTGGAATATTTCCAAAAGCAGGATGAAATAAGGGAGGAGGAATCCGGCTATCATCCTCTTGCGAAAAGGGACAGGAAAATCTATATGCAATCTATCCGGCCGATGGAAAAAAAGTCGCAGGCCCCTGCTGATGCCGACGCAATACGGTACTGGCTGGAGCAGAGAAGAGATAGGGAAAAAGCGGGCAAAGGGTCCGAAAAGGTCTTGCCGGGTGAAGCCTTTGAAGAGATCCGCCGCCTGTTGTTTTACGGCCTTCTGCCCAGAACAATCCTGTTGATGACCGGATTTTTTTCCCAAAAGAGGCGCCTCGGCAGAATCGGCTTCAGGCATGCCGCCTGCGAAAGGCTCCTCCACCGGATGAAAACTCCTCTTATCACAACTGAAGGAAGTCCCGAGGATTCCCGATATCCCCATTCGGATGCTACGGAGGATAAAATGGACGGCGCGCATCCTGCCGAGCCGGGGACAGGGGCCGTATCAACGGGAAGCGACCTCATTGTCCTGGTCCCCGGTGAAATCTTCGACGACTGCAAGGACGATGAGCTTGAGTACAGTTTATCCCTGTCCCCGGGATATTCCATCCGGAAAAAGATTCGGAGACGATGAAAAAGAAGACCGGAATGTCATTGAGGAAATCGTGCGCACGAATCAGGAGAAAGGCCCTGCGGCCCTCATGATTATCAAGGAGGCATGGCAGCCGCCTATCCGGGAGGATATGCAATTTTTGAAAGACCTGAGGGAGGGACTGGGAAAGGCTTTCCTGATAGAGGATCAAACCCGGGCACCTGATCACCGCCTCCGGGATCACAGGCGGGGCAATCGGTGCGGCCGTTGATGTGGCGGCGGCAGGCCTGACCTTCGGTATCTTTACCGCAGTGGGAGGAATGCTCGGGGCCGGATGGGCGGCATTGGGCGGTGGGAGGCGTCTGTCAAAGGCAAAGCTGAGGGGATTGAACAGATCCTGAAATTCGGTGGCTTCCCGGAACCGTTTTTAAAGGGTTCCGATAGGTTTCACAGAAGATGGCGAAATGATTACAAGGCGGTTCTTACAAAGGAAGAGGTGCGGGACTTTTCAAGGATCCAGGATATAAAAGGTCTTGAGACAATGGTTGAAATCCTGCCGACAAAGGTGGGTTCCAACCTGAGCGTACCTTCACTGGTTGACGTCCTGAACGTATCTCATAAAACAATCATCTTGTGTTTACAATCCCGCCCTGGCACAGAAATATTAAGAGGGCAATCATGACGGACTCGTAAAAAGTCCGGCAATCCCGCAAAGCGGGAGGGTGAGGGTGG
>CAZIXY010000148.1:0-8320 GCA_964543315.1 uncultured Desulfobacteraceae bacterium
ATTTAAAATAAATGGGGAGAAGATATTTCATTTTGCCACGGAATTTGTTATAATTTTATTAATTTTTACCATCCATGGGAGGCTGTCGAAAAACCCCCATCTGCTGCTATCCCCATCATCGGGATTTGTCCGCGCTGCGCTTGGACTCCTCACCCTTTGGGCAGGTCCCCTGTTTCGGATACCTTGTACCGGGAGATTCTCCATCGGCCTCAAACAGAGCGGGTCCTCAGACAGTCTCCCGGCTAAAACAGACGACCACAAATGCAGGCCGCAAAAGAATCTTAAGGAGAACATCCTTTGGGAGTTGCGTTTTATTGAATTTTTGAAAACCATGGTCTTTGAGCGAGGATTCCTCAACCGGGAAATTCGCTGCCCGCCTTTGGCAGGATGTGGGTGAGCATAATTAAGCCATTAACGGGGGGAGGTGTTTAGGCATGGCGACAATTACAATTTCGCGGCAGTTTGGTGCCGGTGGCGCGACATTGGGCGAAAGACTGTCAAAGAGTCTTGGATATCGTTACGTAAATGATCAACTGATCAAGGAGGTGGCAAAGAACGTAGGTGTTTCTTCCGATCGGGTTCGTACCATTGAAAGAAAAGGCACCTCCAAGTTGATGAAATTACTTGATAAGATTGTAAGCGCGGATGCTATTGACCGCCAGGTCACCAAGAAACATGGATTTATCGACGAGAAGCGATATGTTGATGAAGTCACGGCCATCATTCGAAAACTTCATGAAGAGGGAAATGTTGTCATCATAGGAAGGGGAAGCACCTACGCCCTTAAAGGATACGACGGCGTTATCCGAATATTTCTTATTGCGGATATGGAACACCGGGTCCGTTTTCTCATGGACAGCTATGAAATGAATCAAAATCAGGCGGAAAGAGCAGTGAAACGGGCTGATATGATCAGGACCCGTTTCTTGAACTGCTTTTCAGACAGAGAATCACATGATGACCCGTTCCTATACCATTTAATCCTCAATATGAATCATGTGAGCATGGAACAGGCTGAAGAAATAGTATTGAAACTGGTGCACTGAAATAAATGTCATTCTCCAATTATGGGTTATGAAGGACCTATCTACCGCCCTCCCAGCGAAGCGGACAGTCTCTTGATACAGGCCACCGTCGGTTGTCCGCACAACAAATGTACCTTTTGTATGGTCTATAAAAAAGGGCCGCCCTACAGGGTTCGGCCTGTAAAGGACATTGAAGAGGATATAGATGAGGCGGGAAGGATTTATGGTCCGAGCGTGAGGACACTTTTTTTCCCTGCCGGAAACACCATTGCCATGCCTACGGGCGAGCTGGCACATATCTGTGCCTATGCGCGTTCGGTTTTCCCGGGTTTGACAAGGATAACCACTTACGGTTCCTCCAGGTATATTCATCAAAAAGGAGCGAATGACCTCAGAAAGCTGAAAGAACAAGGATTGATGCGCATCCATGTGGGGCTTGAAAGCGGGGATGACGTTGTCTTGCGTTCCATAAAAAAGGGGACTGATTCGGTGGAACAGACAGAGGCCGGTCTATGGGTCCGGGAGGCGGGCATCGAACTGAGTGAATATGTGATCCTCGGAATCGGCGGAAAGGAGAGGACAAAAGAACACGCACGAGCGACGGCACGGGTTCTGAGCGCGATTAATCCGGACATTATAAGACTTCGCACCTTTTTGCCCAAGGTCAACACACTCTTGCTTCACCAGATCAAGAAGGGCCGGTTTCAGGTGCTATCCCCGCATGAAGTTTTAAGAGAGACGATTCAGATCATTGAGAACCTGGATGTGACGTCGGAAATTACAAGCGATCATTATACCAACTATGTGGATGTTCGCGGAAAAATGCCGGAAGACAGGAAACGCATGCTCAAGGTCCTTGATGAGGCCATGAAAAGGGATGAAAGGTCATTCAGGCCGGTTTATATTGGGAGACAATAGGATTGACCGTTGTCACCGGCCCACTGACTACTTGAAAAATATCCCCTGCTCTGATACCTTTCCCCGAAATGATTGAAAACTGCGCCTCAATAGATATTGGAACACACACAGCGAGGCTTTTAGTAGCCCGGAAACCCGAGGCACAGGGACGCCTTCAGGTTCTTGCAAGAAAAAGGGCATATATCCGGCTGGGCGAGGGATTTTCCCAGTCAGGGGAAAAGATAATTCGGCCCGAGGCCATGGATCGGACCCTGGAAATACTTGAAGATTTTTTGCGATGCGCCACAATTTTTGGTGTTCCTGAGGCGCACGCTGTGGCGACAGGTGTGGTCAGGCAGGCAACCAACAGGGACGCATTTCTGGACTTGATTCATTCACGCACAGGACTTTATATCAGGCCCATAACAGGCGAGGAGGAGGCGCTGCTGACCGGGAAAGGGGTCGTGTACGCTCTTCATGTCCGTTCAGACCCCTTTCTTGTCTTTGATCTGGGTGGCGGCAGCACGGAGTTTTTTCTTAGTACAGAGGGTGCTCACTCTGTCAGATCGATCCCGATAGGGTCCCTGGTTCTCAAACAGGCTTTTCTCACATCGGATCCCGCGAAACATAGACAGGTTGATGCGCTTTCAAGACATATAGATAAAATGCTTGGAGGCTTAAGCCTGGAACCTATCCACAGGGGATCTTCTTTATGGGTTGCGGGTACGGGGGGAACTGTAACCACCCTTGCCGCCACGCTTAATCGTGTTTATCTTGAAGACATTGCTCCGGAACGGATCAATGGGCTGATACTGACAGTGAAACAACTTGAAGGGCTTTTTGATGAGATAAGCAGACTGCCCTATGAAGAAAGATTGAAAATGCCGGGGATGGACCCGGACAGGGCGGATGTTATTCCGGCGGGTTGCCTTGCGGTCCTAAGGATCCTTTATTTTTTTAAAACCCGTCAGCTAACTGTGAGCATGTCGGATTTGCTTGAAGGTGTTTTAATTCATTATGCAGAGGGAGAAAAAAATGGATGATAATTATATCGAATATGGATTTACATTTGATGATCTCATCCTGGTTCCGGCCCGTTCATCTGTTCTGCCAAACCAGGTGGATGTCAAAACCAGATTGTCACGAAATATCACCTTGAACGTCCCTATTGTGAGCGCGGCCATGGATACCGTTACCGAGTCTGAAACAGCCATTACCATGGCGCGGCAGGGGGGGCTCGGATTTATACACAAAAACATGAGCATGGAGCGTCAGGCCCTGGAGGTGGAAAAGGTCAAGAAATCTGAAAGCGGCATGATCGTGGATCCCATTACTATTGAGCCGAACCGCAAAATCTGCGAAGTCCTGGAGATTATGAAAAAATACAGGATTTCCGGTGTGCCGGTCGTCAAGGGGGGCAATCTTGTAGGGATTATCACCAACAGGGACTTGAGGTTCGAGACCAACCTGGATCAGAAAATTGAAACGGTCATGACCAAGGAGAATCTCGCCACGGCAAAGGTCGGTATCACCCTGGAAGAATCAAAGGCCATTCTCCATGAAAGACGCATAGAAAAACTTCTGGTAGTGGACGATGACGGCAAGTTGCAGGGTCTTATCACTATCAAGGACATAGAAAAGATAAAAAAGTATCCCGATTCGTGCAAGGACGGCCTGGGCCGCTTGAGGGTCGGTGCCGCCGTCGGTATCGGAGAGGATATGGAGGAGAGAATAGTATGTCTGAATGCCGCCGCCGTGGATGTGGTTGTGATAGATACGGCCCACGGCCATTCCGAAAAGGTCCTGCAGGCGGTAAGGGAGACCAAGGATAAATTTCCTGATCTGGAACTGGTCGCAGGAAATGTTGCCACGGCCGAAGGGACCCGGGCACTTATTGATGCGGGCGCGGATGCCGTGAAAGTCGGCGTTGGGCCGGGGTCCATATGCACCACCCGTGTTGTGGCAGGTGTGGGCGTGCCCCAGATGACGGCAATCAGGAATTGCTCCGTGGAGGCGAGAAAGAAGGAAGTCCCGATAATCGCGGACGGGGGAATCAAGTATTCGGGAGATATCAGTAAGGCGCTGGCCGGGGGTGCGGATTCGGTTATGATCGGAAGCCTGTTTGCCGGCACCGAAGAAAGCCCGGGTGAGACCATACTCTTTCAGGGCAGGACTTACAAGGTCTACAGGGGCATGGGATCTCTGGAGGCCATGAAAGAGGGAAGTAAAGACAGATACTTCCAGGAGGAGGCGGATCTGGAGGAAAAACTTGTTCCCGAAGGAATCGTGGGCCGGGTACCCCATCGCGGTCCTCTGGCAGATACGGTCTACCAGCTCGTGGGAGGATTGAGGGCCGGGATGGGCTATGTGGGATGCAAGGATATTAGGACATTGCAAAGCGATGCAAAGTTCACGCGTGTGACACCGGCCGGGCTCCGAGAGGGGCATGTGCATGATGTGATTATCATAAAGGAGGCGCCTAACTACCGGGTGGAGTAGTTTCGGCGGATAAATCTGCGGGATTGCTTGTGCGGCAGACTCAAGGTATGCCTACGCACAATCCCTTGATTTCCTTGTTCCAGCGAAAAATTCCACGCTTCAGGCCAGGAAGCGATTGGCACAAACAGCAAACGAGGCGGGGAAGCTTAAAGCAGGCTATGGCAACGAATCTGTACAGACAGAAAGCGCTCATACTGGATTTCGGATCCCAGTATACCCAGCTTATCGCCAGACGGATTCGAGAGGCACAGGTCTATTGTGAGATTCATCCATTCAATCTGAGCCTTCATGAAATTAAGGCCTTCTCACCAAAGGGTATCATTCTTTCAGGGGGACCGGCGAGTGTTTATGACAAAAACGCGCCCATGGCCGACAGGGGCATCCTGGATCTCAAGATACCGGTGCTCGGGATATGTTACGGTATGCAATTTATCACGAACCTTCTCGGTGGTGTCGTCGCGAAGGCTGATGATCGGGAATACGGAAATGCCACTATTCGGATTGAGGATGAAAGGGATCTGTTTTACGGCCTTAAAAAGGATGCCGGGCAGACGGTATGGATGAGCCATGGGGACCGTATCGAGCAGATGCCGGATGGATTTACGGCACTCGCGGGCAGCAAAAACAGCCCCGTAGCAGCCATGGCAGATCATGCCCGTAAGTACTACGGAGTCCAGTTTCATCCGGAGGTTGCCCACACGCCCGATGGGACGAAGATATTGAAGAACTTTCTTTTCAGGGTTTGTGGATGTGAGCCCACATGGACCATGAGTTCTTTTGTACGCAGCACAGTCAGGGGCCTGAGGAAAGAAATAGGGAAAGATCGGGTTATTTGCGGGCTCTCCGGAGGTGTGGATTCCTCCGTAACGGCGGTGTTGCTTCACAAGGCCATCGGCGACAGGCTGTCCTGCATACTTGTGGACAACGCCCTTTTGAGGAGGGAAGAGGCACGGGAGGTCATGGACCTCTTCCGGGGGACCTTTGGTATGGATTTGCACCTGGTGGATGCCTCCGAGCATTTCTTGCACCATCTGAAAGGTGTCGCGGATCCCGAGGAAAAAAGGAAAATAATCGGCAGGGAGTTCATCACCGTGTTTGAAAAAAAGGCCGGGGAGCTGGGCGAAGCAAAGTACCTGGCGCAGGGCACACTCTATCCGGATGTCATTGAGAGTGTCTCCTTTAAAGGGCCTTCCGCCACTATCAAAAGTCATCACAACGTGGGAGGCCTGCCTGAGGTCATGAGACTCAAGCTCATCGAGCCGCTCAGGGAACTGTTCAAGGACGAGGTGCGACAGGTTGGATTGGAAATCGACCTGCCCAAAGAACTGGTGATGCGGCAGCCCTTTCCCGGTCCCGGACTTGCGGTCAGGATCCTGGGGGAGGTGACCCGTGAGCGGCTTGAGATACTGAGATCCGCCGATGTGATTGTCCTGGAGGAAATAAGGGGTGCCGGTCTTTATGAAAAGGTCTGGCAGGCCTTTGCCGTTCTCCTGCCCGTGAGGACCGTGGGGGTCATGGGTGATGAAAGGACCTATGAGAATGTCATCGCCGTCAGGGTCGTGGACAGCCTGGATGCCATGACCGCGGACTGGTCAAGGATCCCCTATGAGGTGCTGGGCAGGATTTCAAACCGGATTATCAACAGCGTCCAGGGCGTCAACCGGGTCGTCTACGATATCTCTTCCAAACCCCCCAGCACCATTGAGTGGGAATAGAAACAAAATGCAGGGCCGTGCGGACGGAACCTCCAGGGCAACGCTCATTTCGAAAGGTATATCTAGGACGCCGGTCTCCCTGTTATGTAAAGTCTCTATTGGCGGGTAGAGCCTTCTAGGGCTCATTGTTTCTTGAGGGCCTCTTTCTTCATCTCTTTTTAAATCATCCGTTCTTTGAGAGCTGATCCACCGGAAAAGACGAAGACGCCCATGGCATGAAAAAAGACACCTATGCCCCATCCAATGAGAGGCCACTTGAACCACAGGAATTTCGGGGATGTACTAACGTTAATAATCACAAGTAGAATGTTGACACCTATGTAAACCGCCAGATGAATATAAAATCCAAACCTTGTTTCCACCTTCTTTTTTGCTTTTTGTTAAGCCTGCTGATTTTCCATGGTTTTTTTCTCCATTAATCGATATTCCGTTTCACGCTTGAACTAACGAGCAGGTGACACATAACGTCGGAAGTTTTCTCATTGATAAAGGTTTGCATAACGCAAAAAGGTAATTTTGGCTATTCAGTGTCATGTCTTGTTCAATGAAAGGTCCGCCTTTTATCTGTTTTTTAGATAGCTTTTTAGATCTCTATAATAATTCTCATGAGGTCCGATCATGATCAAATCCAGCCTCTCCCCGAAAAAACGATAGGATAAAAGATATTGATTCGTTTGGGTTTTAAACTTATGGACAAATACACCGCGAAGGTCACCCTTTTTTTCAGATCCAATCAAAGGATTATTCAAGATTTTCCGGATTTCTTCATCCAGCTTATTTTTTTCACGTTTCGTGAACTTTTTAACTTTTCGTTCAAATGACCGAGATTGAATGATTTGCATGGGCAATTATCCGAAGGTGTATTCTGAAGATTCACCTGCTTCAAGCTCTGCGAGGCCGATTAGAATTTCTTTTATCAGACTGTAGGTCAAATCAGGATTCTCCTCAGCGCATTTGCCAATTCGAGCCCAATGTTCAATCTGACCAGTGACAGATCGTTTATCGATTTTACTGAAAATCTTGGCCTCTTTTACCAAGTCCTCGGATACTCTAACTGCGTTAGTCATATTAAAAGTCCCCCTACCATTTATGATGGGATACAATATAAAACAAAACATTGCATTTTGCAACGGCTAATTTATTTGAGAGTTGTTTTCAGAAGGAGAGCGCGCGACATCACTGGGCGTGCTCTCTGAATCACTTTTTCTTAATTTGTTTAGCAGTAATAATGGTGAAAGTGTGAGAGTTTACAGTTAATACAGCATTATATTCAAAACATCTGAAATAATGGTTTTTCCCTATTGTTTCTATGTCCTCCAGAGGAGTCGATAATATAATTTTTCGCAATAGATCTTCTGTTTCAATATCTGAATAAGAGATAATGCAAAGATTTCTTTTTATTCTCAGAAAGCCTAAAGGCGTTTTCTTGAATTGATCGGCTATAGATTGTCTTAGGGTTTCATTCATTTTATTTGCTAACGGGCCTGTCGAAAAACCCACTTTGAGAAATGTTTCTTGATTAAAAAAAAGATGAATATCAAAAACGCTGTAATTTTCAGGGATAACAGAACTCAGAAACTTAGTATCAGAAATAATGCCACAGAACTTATCAGATCGTACATATATATGCTTATCCCCGCTCTGATTTGTTATTATGCCGGTCTCATGTTATAACTTGTTCCATAATTGATGATCTTTTCAATATTGTGAACCAGACAGTAAAGCATCCATTGGATGTTGACCTTGATATGACCCCGCAAGGTAAACCTGTCCATTCTTTTGCTGCATTCGAGGAAAGTTTCAATCCATCCAAACTGAAATGAGTTCCACCCAACAAATCCTCTTCATCGCAAATTAGCAGTACATTCGTGAATAACGGCTCTATTTCTTTATCTAAGGATGATACAAAGGCTGCAATCGTACTGTGATCTGGTTTCTGGCCACAGGAAAGAGCCATGAAGGTAATATTTTCCCGGCAGGCACGCTCCAATGATCGTGATGAGATCAAGCCTCGTGAATAACCAAAGAGCACAATCTTTATCAGCACATTCGGATCTATAGCCTTGCGCCCCGTTTCGTCATTGCAATAGCGATCGTCAAACATGCTCAAGTCAAGTCGTTCAAACACATATATTACCAATAAACTGCGGCTCAAGGTGAACGAAAGTAAAAGCTCCGTCAGCC
>CAZIXY010000149.1:0-2018 GCA_964543315.1 uncultured Desulfobacteraceae bacterium
AAAAACTAATTTTCTACATCATAACTGCTTTAAATCACATATTATTTATTAGTTCAAATATCTTTAATACCCTTCAGAAGAAGGCACGAGAGGGTCGTCAGAATCCCGAGAATAAAAATGCCAACCTGGAAACTCCATACATCCGCTATTGCCCCGAGAAATAGCGGGGTCAACCCAAGACCTCCTATGATACCGGCTGCAATACTTGCCCCTGTATAGAGACTTCGCTCACTGAGACTACTGAGCATGGAGATGGCCACAAGGCCGACAGGGAAAAAGGCTGTACAAACCGTTGCCTGGATAAAAAGCATGGCAACAAGCACGTTAAAGTCTGTGGCCGCTGCCAGACCCATTGTTGAAAGCCCTGTGGTCAGAAACGCGACGGCCAGGATTTTCTTGACTCCGTAACGATCTGCCAGCGTCCCGGCCGCAATAGCCACCAAAAAACCCCCGACCCTTGAGAATCCGAAAATGGCATTTGCTGTTTCCATGGGCATCCCCCTTTCTTTTACCAGGAAAAGGGGAATCACATTGTAAACGCCAAGATTTGCGGCTGCCGCAAAAATCCACAGAACAGCGATAATCCAGAAGTCTCTTCGAGCAAGTATACTGAAGAATCGGACTTTTTCATCATTTTGGTGATTCATATGGGGAATAAACAGCCAATAAGACAGGATCATGATGAGACAGAACCCGCACAGTATGACGAAAAGGCTCCTCCAGTGGATGAATCTAAGACCGAGGGCCGTTAAAAGCGGTATAAGCAGTATGCTGAACGAAGCCCCGGTATCGTGGAGGGCAATGGCCTTGCCCCAATTTCGGCGGCTATAAATGGAAGTTAACATGGGAATGGCGCTGGGCATATACAGGCCCGAACCCATGCCGATAAAAAGTGAGGCGATTGCCATATAATAATAATTTGAGGCGTATTTCAGGCTGTAAAGGGTCAAAATCAGGATTGCGAAGCCTAAAGCGATGGTCCGTTTGTGTCCAATACGCACGGAAATAAGGCTGGACAGGAGCAAGGTCGTTGCATAACCCAGGGACAGATAAAAGAAGAGGCTGCCTGCCAGTGCATGGCTGATGGTGAATTCGTCTTCTATAACCGGGAGAAGAGGCGAGAGGATTGTTCGGGTGGAAAAATTAAGGAACCAGAGGCTCCAAAAAAGTATAAGGGTTATAATTTTCTTCACTGATTTTTAGCTCTCCTTCCTGGTTTTGAATGCAAAAGCTGATAGACTCCTTTGACACTACGGGATTGATTTATGAATTCTCAACCTATGAGCACTCGCGCACCCTGCTCTAAAGGCTGCCGATTCTTTTTAAGATCCCTTTCGGTTATGAGGTCATTCTTTCCCCTGTCCGTAAAGTCCAGGACAACCGCCTTGCCTATCAAGGTTTCAAGAGGAATCTCGTGTACGGTTATGCCACCTTCAACAAAATAGGACGGCGCATCCAGGTGAGTGCCCAAATGGCAGTTGAACCGAATCGACTGAACGGTACAGATGTCTTTGCCGAGGGTCATGGGCTGTTTGATCTCCGGCTGCGGATCCCCCGGCCAAACAGGCATGTCTTTTTCAATCTGGTGGGTCAAGTCAATACTGCGTTTCATTGAAAAACACCTTTTTTATAGCGTCTCTGAAAATCCCGCCCTATGAGACTGTGTCACAATTCGTCATCCCGGCCAAGGCCCGTGGAACGGGGCGCGAGCCGGGATCCAGACTGATCACGGGGATTTCCAGTCCGGCTTCTTTCAGCCGTCTGACCCTGTTTTTCGTCAACTTGTAACCGGTAGTGAATATAATAGGCATAGACCGGTTGTCAATACAGGCGATGATGTCCTCAAGATCATTACGTAAAAGAGGCTCCTCTCCGGTCAGGCCGATAACGCTTGAACCCATATCCTGCACTTCCGAGATCGCGGTTTTAAGGTGGTTTAGAGAGAGCACGTCTTTTTTAGAGCGATCGGAGAACGAGCAATGCCGGCAGTTACAGGGACACTGAGGTGTGATGGCAAA
>CAZIXY010000149.1:2118-8271 GCA_964543315.1 uncultured Desulfobacteraceae bacterium
GATCGGAGAACGAGCAATGCCGGCAGTTACAGGGACACTGAGGTGTGATGGCAAAATTGGTGATTACAGGGAGAGGCCTGCCGGAAGCAACAGAAAGAACTCCTCTTAAAAAACGGTCGTACGCGGGAGACGGAAAATAGGGCGTGAATGTGTTGGAAAAGATTTTATTCCCTATTCGGGTCAGCTTGCTTTCTTTTGAAACATAGTTCAATGCAAGCTTTTTTCTAACGGTAACACCCTTGAGTTCTTTATTAAGGCCCATCCTCAGGGTTGCCGCTAATTTTCTTAACCCATACAATTGAGTCCCGTTTAACTTTCCCATGACCCCCCTTCAGCGTCCTCTTTGCTCACAGCCAAAATCAATACGACATTATAAATTGGTGTGCTTGTTCAAATCCACCGAGCGTTAAAAGACCTGAATGATTAGATAAGACCTAACTTTTTCAGGGCTTCCCTCAAGGTCTGTCTTTCTTTTGAAGTCAATGCCGGCAATGGAGCTCTCACCGGGCCTCCCGGGAGTCCAAGCATGCCCAAAGCCTCTTTACACGGAGACACATAACCTGGATCATATACAAGCAAACAATTTAATTCCTGTATCTGCATGTGGAGATCAAGGGCCTTCTCGTATTCACGCTTTTTAAAGAGATCATAAAGCTGAATCATTTGTCTGGGGATGACACAGGCTGCCGTGGAAAATATTCCCTTTGCTCCGGCACAAAATGAAGGATAGAACTGACTGTCAATGACTGTGCAAATGGAGACCTTGTTTCCGCTTCTTCTGATGTTTTCAACAAGCTGACCGAGATCAGAATTGCTTTGTTTCAGACCGACGACACCCTCAAAATCCGCAATTTTATCTATCAATTCAGGATTAAGATTATTGCCGGTATAGAGAGGATTGTTGTAAATAATAACTGGAATATCAACTATTTCAGTCAATGTCTTAAAGTACTGGTAGACCGATTCATCGGGAAGGGTGAAATAATAGGGCGGAGTCACAATAACGGCGTTTGCCCGGCTTCCCATGCGTCGTTTGAAAGTAACCGGGTTTCCATGGTACTACAGGCGGCGGTTCCGGCGATAACCGGAATACGGCCGTCAACCTCTTTGACGACGGTTTCGGTGACTACCCTTTTCTCTTCGCGCGACAGATGAGGAAACTCACCGTTGCCGCCCGTTGTCATGATCGCGTGGACCCCGCTTTCCAAAAGGAACCCGGCAAGACGTCGGAGCCCTTCCCTGTCAAGTTCACCGTTACTTCCAGAAGGAGTAACAATTGCGGGAATAACCCCTCTGATACCTATACTCTCCACATGGGCCTCCATTCTTTGAGCCACTGTCAAACTCTCAATCTCATTGAACAATATGTGTCAATTAATTCTTTTCCATTTTGAGTTCGCCAATACGACGGATGTTGCCACCTGCCTTTTGGGTATCGACCAGTATTTTTCAAGCAATGCATTCTTTTCCTTTTCTGTCACGAGCCTAAAACCTCTGTTTTCATAGAATGAAACGGCCCAGGACGCATCCGCCCAGGTTCCAATGAGAACCGGTTTATCTGTCATCTTCTCCAGGTGACGGAGAAGACTCGTCCCAATACCCCGGTTTTTGAGCTTTGCACGCACGTATGCATGCCGGATGAGGGTAACATCTCCCTTGTCCTGGATTCCCATAACACCGGTAAGCTGACCGTCCTGCTCATCTCCCCAAAACACAACGCCGTCCTGGATTTCCCGTGCCAGTTCCTCACGGTTCATATATGGATCATGCCAGCGGTCGTCCGGTATCACCCCATGATATACCAGGGCTCCATCGTTGATGATTTCATAAATAGTATCAAAGTCAGACTCAGTGCACCTGCGAATCATTTACAATCCCTTCCAAATATGCTCCCCGGTCAGGCCCCATGTTGATGCCGTTTTGAGGGCAAGCCGAATTAAAAAACCAGTTATTTGTTCGGCTATTTTTCCCTTGTCGAAAACGAAAAGTCTGCCTCTACTGCCGCCCGCAGTTTTGATGAGTATTTTTGCCCTCAAAGCTACGTTCTTCTTGGAAGCCTTTTTTAGCTTTTGATAAAGGACCAACAATAGCAGGGAAAACTTCATAAAAACCTCCCATTTGTGGTTGCCTGTCGGCAAAAAAACGGCCACTCATTGAAAGTTTAATATTTCAATAAATCAACATATATAAGTCAATAGAAAATCTTGTGCGTCGTCCTATTTACATGATAAAAAACCAAAAAAGGGCCGTATACACACATCCCAATCTGTGATATCTTCAATCTGATTTGTCTAACATGAGGCCACGAAGAGGACAAGGCATATTGGTAAAGCATGCCAAAGAGGCTGAAAAAATGATTAAAGGGGGATAGAGATATGTCAAGAGTCACTGAGTTATTGGGTTCCAGATACCCTATCATCCAGGGGGCAATGGGGGTCATTTGCAATCCGGAATTGGTTGCCGCTGTTTCGGAGGCTGGCGGATTTGGGCTGTTGGCAACTGCCTTTACGGAGGATCCCGAATTTTTGCGCAATCAGATAAAAAAGACAAAACAACTCACAAAAAGACCGTTTGGGTCAAACCTTTTCGCCATGAACCCCTTAGCCGGAAAATTTGCAGAGGTGCTGGCTGAGGAAGGCATGGGAACGGTAACCGTTTCAGGCGGTTCGCCAAAGACATTGATACCTGTGCTTCACGATTCGGGCATAAATGTAATTGTTGTCGCTCCCACAGTTGAAGCAGCGAAAGGCGCCGAATCATTGGGAGCCGATGCCGTCGTGGCGGAGGGGGCGGAATCCGGAGGAGTCCAGGGTTTTAAAGGGGTTTCCACGCTGGTACTTGTTCCTGCTGTTGTAGATGCGCTCAAGATTCCGGTTATAGCGGCGGGTGGTATCGGGGATTCACGTGCCTATAAAGCTGCACTCGCCTTAGGTGCGGAGGGCGTGCAGATTGGGACACGTTTTATTGCAACAAAGGAGTGTATTGCTCATTCTACATACAAAGATATAATTGTTAATTCCGATGAAACAGAAACTGGCCTTATAAATATGGGACGATTCCGAATTCGAGCACTTCGCACGGCCCTGTGTGAAAATCTCATCAAGAATGAAGATCTTCCCAGACCAGGCTTTGCCAGACAGGTTATGGAAGACGCGTGGATTAAAGGAGACCTGGAAGCAGGGGTACTCCCTGCCGGACAGGTGGCCGGCCTCATATCGGGCATACCGGCTGTCAGAGAGGTCATTGAAGAAATTGTCGGTTAGCGTCTATTCAGAAATTGGCCATTTATGAATAGAGTTTTCAGCCGGCAGTATTCAGCACACAGCTTAAGGATTTTTTCTTTCCTGCATCATCTCGAGGGACCGGCAGAGATCTTTTCCCGCATTGTAGGCTTCTTCTAGATGATAAGGGACAGGAATCCACCGAAAAACCAGCTTATAATCCCTGTTAGCACTGCAATAATACCCAATGGTCCCCAATGATTAGTGAAATCAACGGTCATTTCATCGCCCCACTGTTAATTTTTTGATAACCTTTAAAGGTTTTGGCACCAACATAGATAACACCTTGAGGAAATCGGCATCGCCGGAAATTTGCACGAAACCACCTTACTATCACATATGGACACTACAAATTTTTCAGCCAGATTCAAGATTATGTTCCTGCACATGGCTGTTTTTCGTTAATTCCCTAACAAGCTTGACAAGCCGCGATAACGATTTACTTTTCATTCCAAAGAACAATCACCTTCCTACGGAGGGAGCTTTTCATGCTCAGAAAAATAGTTGTCGGTCCGTATCAGTCCAACTGCTATATCCTTGGATGCAAAAAGACAATGGAAGGGCTTGTTATTGACCCAGGTGACGAGGTATTTCGAATCGTCAACACCATAACGGAAACCGGTCTTAAAATACGATACATTCTCATCACACACGGCCATATTGACCATGTTGGAGGCGCCGGTGAATTGAAAAAAATAACAGGCGCCCCTGTTTACATCCACCCCATGGAAATACCGGGCCTCGGATTCAGCCCCGACGGCCAAGTGAGCGAAGGAAGCGATCTCCAACTGGGCACATACGTGATCAAAACCCTGCATACACCCGGACATTCTCCCGGTGGCGTGTGTTACTATGCCCCGGGTGCCGTCTTTACCGGGGACTCGATTTTTGCCGGTTCCGTAGGCAGAACCGATTTTCCCGGCGGCAACCACCAGCTTTTGATTAAAGGTGTCCGGTCAAAAATTCTGGCACTTGATGGAAATTTACGCATTTATCCAGGCCATGGTCCTGCCAGCACCATAGAAAGGGAGCGCAGAACAAACCCCTTTTTTCAATAAACCTGACCATCATGCTGTTTATTAAGAAACAATTTCATTTATCCGGATATTTTGGATATTTTACACATAAAAGACCTGTTGGAGGGTGTTCCGGTTATGTCGCCTCTCCAGTCATCGTCCGTCAGATTATTCAGGTTGTAGTCAGGGTTGAATTCACCCCAGCCCCATGCGATCCGAATTGAACCCTGACGAACCACATCGGAAATTTTCGCTTTCATACACAGAGCACCCCTGAGAGTCTCTACATTTATTAAAACCTCTCATGGATTTTAAAGATTGCTCACGGCGCTGCGTTACGCACCCGGCAGTTTCTGACAGTTTGTTTCACCTTACTTCTTCCACCCGGTAGGCCACAACCCTGTTGTCAAAAAATGTGGGAATAAGCAAGAGTCTTCGACTTTTGACATATTCAAGATCAGCCGAATTGATTTTAGAGGCGGTCGTGTCCATGAGCACAATTATTTTACCGGAAGCGGTCACCAGGGATGTTTTACCTTTCCAGTCCGATATGAAATAACTCCCCTTTCCGTCCGCCCGCAATCCATCTATTCCTGAGCCTACCCTTGCCAGAGTGTTTATCTTCTTAGCGGCCAGATTTATGGCCTTAAGAGAACCGTCACCGGAGTTGCCCACGACCAATCTCTTTTTTTCCATGCAAAGACCATTGGGATTGCTGATTTCCTTACCCTTCACCCAGGCCGTCATTTTGCCTTGAACCAACCTGTATATAACACTGTTTTCACTGGACATGTCTGTGACATAGATATTCCCTGAAACATCTGTAGCGACGTCATTCAAAAATTTTGCCCCGGCGGCAGGATATCCTGCAAGTATCTTTCCCGTCTTTAAATCTATTTCGATCAATTGGTCTATATCGGAAACATAGAGCTTTCCTCCAAAAATAGCAGATCCCTTAGGAGCGTTTAACCCGGTCGCCCATTTCAAGCGCCTTATCTTTCCGTCGAGAGAAAGCTTAGATATAAATCCCTGTCCATTTTTTTGCGTCGGTCTTCCGTTGATATTGGACACGTAAAGGATGTTTCCGGATTCATGGTAGAGCACAGACTCAGGGATTCGAAGCACTTTTTCCGTTTCCCATTGTTTGATCAATTTGTATTGACCACCGCCGATATCACCAGCCCATAAGTTCTCCCCGGCTGACCAGGCAAAAAACGAAACAAAGAAGAAAAATACAAAATGGAGAAAAGTTTCCACCTGCCATCTCACCGGTATCGCCGATCTCCCGATAAAAAGCATCCAGCTGGGAAATGGAATACCGGACAGTATCTCGTTCATTTGAATAATATAGGGGCCATCAATCACAAAACGAAGATCGCACGTAAAACAAAGCATGGCGCCACCCGCAATAGCATGACCGCTACAGACTGCAACAGTTGGAATTGGAAGTGAATACACTTTCAGCAGGTTACGTGCGAGGTTTTCAGCCAACCTGTTTAGCTCAGTTGGAGAGAGTGCGGGCATCAGCTTAACATCAAGACCTCCGGAAAAATAACCCGGGCGGCCTGTTATGATAAGAGCCTTGGCGCCATCCTCACCCACACGGTCCAGCGTATCGGCCAGCTCCTCAAAAAAATCAAAATCCATGGCGTTCACTTTTCCATCATCCAGGGTGATCTGCGCAATCCCTTTCTCTATCCCATAATGAATTTTGCATTGACAATTTCGTGTGAGCTATCACGGTTCATACTCCCGTCTTTTTCGCCAAAAGGTATTCATCCCGCAATTGATTTCGCATTCGACGAATGACGGTAAATTTTTCATCCAACAAAGCCTTAAGCCCTTTATCATGCCTG
>CAZIXY010000150.1:0-8008 GCA_964543315.1 uncultured Desulfobacteraceae bacterium
GTCTCCCATTCAGTAGCAAAATAACGATCCTCAGGAAATAAAGCCCCACTTTCAATTAAATAGACTGCATCGACCTTTCCAGGTTGCTTAACGGTTGCAATATCCATCTTGACTTCAAGCTGCCAGCCATACTCGGTCAGCTTTGCCATAAAAGAATTCTTGATGGGCTTTACGCCGTTGCCCTCCCCCCTCTTTTTACCTGACTGCGGATATATCGTGAACTTATCTGATCCAGGAGGCCAAACCACTGCCTGGATTGATTCATGGATATGCTTTTGAAGCGTCTTCCAGATTTGGCTCTTTGAAAAATGCCCTTTGTCGATCAAAACCTCCATCTTGAGGAATTTCATCAGGCAGCTCCTTTCGCTAAGATAATAACTGCCTGGACTTCAGTTTAAACTGAAGATAATGGCAAGAAAGAAAACAAGAGATGTTTATGAAGTGTTATGTTAATTTATTTTGGGAAAAGACTTCGCTTAGTCCGTTAATCTTTTCGAAGTCCGCGTCACAGAAATCTTTACCTTCTGAAAGATTTTACATCTGATGATTAATACCGAATAAGCCTCCCCACAACTTCAATCATCTATTTATATTATTTCATAAAACCTTTCTGCCCGGCTTTTTAAAGCCGAGAAGGCGGCAGGACACCTTTCTATAAATCTCAAACCAAAAGGAGGTAGAGCTATGAAAGTTTCAGGGGCAGCAAAACTTTGGCTGGAGTACCACAAGTCTCACTCTAAAGAAAACTCAATCAGGGCGTATAAACTGGTTCTTACGCAATTGCGCGAGGAATTCGGGGATGAAAACATGGAGAACATAACTACGGAAAGGATCCTCACTTTCCTGAACCGCGTCACCGAGGGAAGAAAGCAGCAAACCAAACGAACCCGTTATTCCCACTTATTGCCATTTTTCAATTTCATCAAAAACAACCTGGATCAGGATTTCCGGAATCCCTGTGACACCCCGATGCTGAAAAAACTTTTCAGGGCAAGGCCTTCTTATAACTGGAACATCATCGAGAAAGAAACCATTGATGAGGTCATTTTCAGAACATCAAAGCCAAGAAACCGGTTGATTTTAGAACTGATGGCACGGGGAGGGATGAGGATTAGTGAAGTGTTGAAGCTCACTCCCTCAGATATCAATGAGCGAAGACTGACCTTAAGAGATCCTAAGAGTGGGAGGGAGCAGGAATTCATCTTCATCCCTCAAAGGCTCGCTGACAGGCTTAAGGACCATATCAGGCAAAAAGGCATCCAATCCCATCAGCGGATCTTCCCTATATGCTATGAGGCTGCAAAGGCCATGGTGGCAAAAGCTGGTAGTGTGGTGTGCATTCATCTCAGGCCACATGACCTGCGGCGTCATGCCGCTACCTATGCGAGTCGCTCCGGAGTGCCTATTGAAATTGTCAGCAAGGTCATATTACGACATTCGAATCTTTCAACAACAGAGCGATATCTCGGGAAGATAAGCGATGTAGAAGCCATGAAATGGATCGATAAAATGTATGCGTAGCCGGACCATCTCAGGGTGAAGGCATTTATTGACTTCACCCTGAAGCTCAATTTTTGAAATAAACTGTTTTTCAGGATTTGAAGGCCTGGATATCCTATGGACATAGAAGCTTTTGCGTCCATAAAAATTAACCAAGCCCTTGTAATATTGACCATTTTTGGGTACAATTTGTTTTTTTAGCATCGGCTAATAATAGCAAACCCTATTTAATTATGAGCTAATGACGAAAAGAATGATTAGACCCAATTTCTCGCAATGGACCCGATGGAGTGAAAGGAACTCTTTAAAAGACCTAGGCTATCCGGGTGTATATGCACTTGCTGTTTCAACGAAAAATATATCGGGCAATGATTTCAATTGGTCCAAAAAAATTAAATATTTCGGTATGACAAATTCAGTCGCTGGATTAAAAGCCCGTTTAAAGCAGTTCGATAATACTATCATCGGTAAAGAGGGCCATGGAGGGGGCGAATTAGATGGGATTGAAATTGTACTGGAGAATCCCGATGATGCAAAAGAAGCAGTTAATCTTATCTTAAGAAAGACAGATCTATTCAATAGAGAAGAGTTCGAAAAAGTAAAAAATATTAAAGTTGCGTCTTTTGAGAAATATGAAACTTCAGCAGTAAATTACAAAATGATTTTTCTGTTAGAATTTGTTTTTGATGAAGATGTCTCTTTGGATGCAAAGGCTTCGCTTATTAAAGTACTGCAGGAGTTTTTCAGCCAGGTCTAGCCTGTTGGATTTGATTATATTTTATAATCAACAATTACATTGAAGAAAATTATAATGCCCACTACGGCAAGTGGAGAAGAGGGGATGTTGGTTCCAAAATGACTTCTATTATGTAAAAGATAATAAATTATTTTATGATACAAGGATGGCGTTAACATGAAAAAAATAGTCCTATTAGTTATTTTACTTGCAATTGTATGGTCGCTTTTTTGTGTTGGAAGGCCTTACTGGGACAAGTACTGGCTTGGAAAAGACATGGAAACTGCGGCTATATACGGGACAAAAAATACTATTTCGGATACAAAAGCTTTTCTGACCCGAAAAATGAAGATGGCTGATCGTGATTTCACAGCTGAAGATTTTACGGTTGAAAAAGACGAAAATAATAAAACCACCATTAGTATAATATACGAAGACAAAATCATTATTTTCGGGCAGGTTGTGAAAACTCTCAAAATAGAAATAGAGAAGACTAAAAAGGAAGTTGCCCAGATTTTATAGGTGATTGAGGCCGCGGTCTGCTTACAGCCAAGTGAGCGGTTGATTTTTACACTTTAATGTATCCTGCAATGGTTTCTGCGCCTGGCTGAAATGAGGTGGAAATCAAGGAGTGTTTAAAGATATGTGGACTAAGGAAATCAAAGAATTGGAAAGAAGAGAGGGGATTGCCCGCCAAATGGGGGGCGAGGAGAATGTCTCACACCAGCATAAAGCCGGGAAGATGACCGTCAGGGAGCGTATCGAAGCATTGTGTGATCCGAACTCTTTCCTTGAAAGGGGGATCCTGGCCGGTGTGCCTACATACGATCAGGCGGACAAAAGCCGCCTTATTGGGCTCATCCCCTGTCCTTTTGTTATGGGAATAGGGAAGATAAACGGGGAACGGGTGGCGATTCACGGGGATGATTTCACCGTTAAGGGCGCCTCTGTGGGAAGGATGTACAAGGCCAAGCGGGGATATTTTGCCAAGATGGCCCGGTCTCTCAAGCTTCCCATTATAAGGCTGGTGGAAGGGGCGGGCGGCTCCATCAAGGAGATATTGGAAATAGGATACACCGAGCTCCCCTCAGGTAATCAGGAAGGTACCCAGCATGAAAACGAGGCCCTGTCCGAGGTCCCCGTGGCGGCGGCTGGTTTTGGAGCCATTGCCGGTCTGGGGGCCCTTTTTATGGTTAAAAGCCATTTTTCCGTGATGGTCAAGGAACAGTCCCAGGTCTTTGTGGGCGGTCCTCCCCTGGTGAGGTCTGCATTTGGTGAAGAAACGACTAAAGAGGAACTGGGAGGATACAAGGTCCATACCCACCTTTCGGGCGTTGTGGATAACGCGGCCGAAGACGAGAAAGAGGCGTTGAGCCAGATAAAGACCTTTTTGTCCTATCTGCCTCCCAATGTGTGGCATATGCCCACAAGAAGAAATGCGGATCAGGATGACCCGGATCGAAGCGAAGAGGCCCTTACCTCCATTGTTCCCCGGGACGTGAGAAAGCCTTATGATATGCGAAGGATCCTGGATCTGGTTTTGGACAAAAATTCCATTTTCGAGATCGGGAAGGATCAGGGGCGATCTCAGATAACGGCCCTTGCCCGTTTGAACGGCTATCCGGTGGGCGTGTTGGCCAATGACCCGAGATTTCTTGGCGGGTCTTTCAATTATGATGTGGCTGAGAAATTTCAGCGGTTTGTAGATATGTGCGATACATTCCATCTGCCCATTGTCAATTTTTCGGATCAGCCCGGTTTTACTGTTGGAAAAAAAAGCGAACTGTACGGGACCATACGAAAAGGCGTCAGGGCAAGCTTTGCCATATATCAGGCCACGGTTCCTGTTGCGGTTCTCTATGTAAGAAAGTGTTTCGGGGTGGCCGGTGCGGCCCAGAGAACCGCTATGCGCTTCAGCTGGCAGTATGCGTGGCCTTCCGCGGTCTGGGGAAATATACCCATTGAAGGCGGTGTCTATGCGGCACACCGAAAAGAGATTGAATCATCAGAAGACCCTGAGGGCTATCTGAATGAAATGCAAGAGGCCTATCGGGCGGTTTCTTCACCTTTCCGCACGGCAGAGGCATTCGGTGTTGAGGATATCATTGACCCCAGAGAAACCAGGCGCCTCTTGTGCGAATGGGTGGAAATGGCCTACGCGGCTGAAAAAGAGAATCTGGGACCCAAAAAACGGGGAATGCGGTGCTAAATTAAGCCTAATCCCGCTTGCCCCTCTTTTATATTCTATCAAAGCCATTAATTTTTTTGAGAATTTTCTTGACATGCCGTGTTTTTTGTCGTTTTATTTATAAACAATTTCCTTTCTATCCGTTAACCTCTATTCAGGAGGTTCCTTTATGGAAAAACATCTCAAAACGTGCATGCCCATTTCCTGACAGGGCCATATGTTCTGTTGAGGATTTATAGATAACCCCAATTGACCTGAAACATTTAAGCCCCCTCCGTTTTTAATTAGAATCGGGGAGGATAAGAGAGTGAAAGAGTATTTGGTTTTAGGGGCACTATGTTTGTTTGCCGTGCTCCAGATGTTGCTATCCGGTTGTACGACGGGACTGGTTTGTACTCCGAAAGAGCCCCAGTGTGAACGGAAGATCAGCATCCCTCAGGAAATCGACAAAAATTGGGAGAGATTCAGGTCTGAAGACGGAATAACCAGTTACATAATCCGAGACAGGAATGGAAAAGCGGTCGGCATGAGACTGGTAAAAGCGCCCTGGGTGAAAATTCCTGCGCCAAAATGTTTTCCTGTCACGAAGAAAGTTTTGGCCAACAGGGACCGAAGGGGGGAAATTGAGAAGATAAAAACAGCCAAGACGAGATGGTTGCCATCTCGTTTTCCCTTGTCTGTGACTCCTACTTTTTCTGGAGATAAAAAGGGAAGTCTTCCCGGGATCTCTATTTCGAGTTTAAGGCCCTCATCCGGGGATGAGGAGATGCGGTTGCATGCGGTTCCAGATTCAAATAATGGCCAAGTGGATAAGGACCGGGATACTGAAATCGGCGGTCAAATGTCAGGAGAAGAGTTTAACGAGGGAAAAAAGGCCCGCGTTATTGGCAGGTGCGGCCGCGGAAAGTCAAAAGTTGAAGGATCACCCCCTGATCCCGGCAATGATTCCGTCAGTGAAGGTAATTCCGGCGAAAAGATTTATCGCTTAGGCATGGCTTTTTCTTCCAAATGGCTTCCTGGATTTATGTTGAGGGCTATGGAGTTACGGAATGGAGAAGATATTAGATTCAAAATTCCCATTCCCAGTTTAGACTGGAATGTCAAATTCGGCTTAAGGTTTGAAAGTAAGCGGCCGGACTTGTCGAATAACCTTGAAAGGACTGTTATAGGGCTTTTCACCATAAACCGCTAACCTAACCTGGCCTCTGCGGAGGGCTCTTATTTTTAGCGTAAAAGGAAAATCTTCGGCACTCGCCACCTTTTAATCCACAAATCAATCAAAAATCAGAATCCGGGCAATAGCCTTTGTAATAGGGTCTGTTTTCACTCTCGGGAGGTATCGGCAGTGGGACCCCTTTTTATGGCGGCGTGATCTCTCACAGCTTTAAAGGCGGCTTCGGGTTCATATTCAAGGTTGCAAAAGAGGTGATCTCGGGTGTATAGAATCCATAGACAAACAAACCCATCAGCATATTTTGAAGAAGCTGCGTGTTGCTCTAACAATACAATGAGAATTTTTTAAAGCGGCGTCTTCTATTCATTTTTTGACAAATTAAGAGGAGATTTGGAATGAATGTCGCAAGAAACCTGGAACGATCCGCGTTATATTTCCCGGACCGCCCGGCGTTGAGCGAGGGCTCGTCCGAAATCAGCTATGTTCAATTTAATGATCAAGCCAACCGTGTGGCCACAGCACTCATCAAGCTTGGCGTTAAACCCGGCGACCACGTCGGTCTTTGTGCACCGAATACCAGGGACTGGATTGCCTTTTACTTCGGTGTACTCAAGGCCGGCGCTGTGGCCGTGACCCTCTCAAGTGTACTCGAAAGTGATGAATTATCTTTCTTGGTCGCCCATTCAAAGCCCAAAATTATTTTCACTTTTGATGAGAAATTGAATGAGTTGGTTGACGTGGGACGAGATGGATACCTGGAAAAAACCATCAGTCCTCAAGGAGACATGAATTTTCAGCAGCTACTGGAGATGGGATCGGGGAATTTCAAGGCGCTTGACAGTGACCGAACGGATACGGCGGTCATCCTCTATACCGGCGGCACGACGGGGATCCCAAAAGGGGTCTCGCTCAGTCACGAGAATATAAACGCCGCCATACACAACGTCGTTTTTAATGAACGTTCCACCGAAGACGATAGGGCGCTATGCTTTCTACCCCTCAATCATGTCTTTGGGCAAATGCACATCATGAATGCAACGCTGTTGAGTGCCGGTTGCCTGGAAATACTTCCGACCTTTGACCTTGAGAGGGTCCTGTATTTGATGGGGGCAGGAAGGGTGACCAAGCTCTTTGCTGTGCCCACGATTTATTTCCGGTTTCTGGGCCTTGAGGGACTTGCGAAAATATTTGAATCAGTTCGATACTGTTTTTCAGCCGCAGCCACCATGGCGGAGGAAGTGATCCGCCAGTGGAAAGAGCGAACCGGTTTGGCTATCCATGAGGGTTATGGGATGACTGAAGCAGCTCCTACAGTTACCTACAATCATCGTTACAAACATGTGATCGGTTCTGTGGGAACAGAAGTTCCAGGCGTGGAGATTCAGATTCGGGATCAAAACGGTGAACGTGTGAAACAAGGTCATGAAGGAGAGATCTGCGTGCGGGGCCCAAACATCATGAAGGACTATCTTGATAACCCCGAAGCGACACAGGAAGCCTTCTGGGAAGGAGGGTGGTTTCGTTCCGGGGATATTGGCCAATTTGACGATGATGGATACCTGTATATAGTAGACCGGCTCAAGGATATGATTATTACAGGCGGGGAGAACGTTTACTCCCGCGAGGTGGAAGAGGCCCTTTACGCGCGGCCGGAAATCCAGGAATGTGCCGTCATAGGGATCCCGGATCCAGAATGGGGTGAGCGGGTGACGGCCTTTCTCTTATTGCGGCCCGGTAAAAGCTTTGATAGGGACGCACTTCATGACTATATGAAATCTCGCCTTTCACCCTACAAGGTGCCCAAAGCATACGTTACAGTAGATGACTTTCCCAGGAGTCCGGCCGGAAAGATATTAAAACGGGAACTGAGGAAAGATGTTAGCCGGCAACCGTAAGATGGACGCAATGGCATTCCTACCGTGCAGAAAATGGGGTCAAGACTGCTCTTGACTCTTGAGAGATACGGGTAAGGGCCTTATGACAAGCTTACGAAAGCCTTTTTCAATTCCTTCAGGGCGTTTATTTGTATAAATTTGCCTTGGTTAACTCCTCCAGCCTTTTCCTTGAATATCCCAGGATCTCCCAGGCCTCTTTGTAAACCGGTCTGCCATCTCTATTGAAGGGATCTATGAGAATTTTCCTGTTAAAAAATGGAGAAGGCTTCCGGTGGCATTCTTGACACCCTCCGGCCCCGAGAGCTTGTTTGCCCTTGACAACATTATGGCTTAGATCAAAAGGCTCACAGCATTTGAATCCCCCGTCGTGTGTGGGCATGAGGTGACAATTCCAGCAGTTTTGGTCCGGAACATTTTTTGTTATATGTCCGGCCAGGTCCTTTGGGTCGGCAATAGCCGTCTGTGTGTGATCCAGTCGAAATTTAATCTCTTTTGCAGGCACTGAAGGATCGGCA
>CAZIXY010000151.1:0-7984 GCA_964543315.1 uncultured Desulfobacteraceae bacterium
ACATCTTTATCGCGGTGATGTTTTACATGGGGCTCAAGATGATCGGGGTGTTTGCGTGGTTGCATTTGCCGATTTAGCAGATTTCACGGAAGAATGATACCGGAGGAGGAGTCTTGCTTCAGGTCTTTTTCATCCGCAGCTTCTTTCATTACGTTGAAGTAAAAATCGAGGCTCCGCTCCAGAAGAAATTCAATTACCGGATTCATCTTTATAACGGAGTCTTTTTCACCCATGATCCTGGCAGCAACCAGGCATACACGTGACGAGTCTTCCTCACCCAGCTTAAAAAAGAAATAGGCCATCTCCTCAAACCTGTGTTTCAACAGGCCCCGCTTTTCATCATCAAAGAGCTTCTCCATGCCCTTGTCTTTGATCTGCCTTGACCTGTCTAATTTTTGGGCCTCTGTGAGGACAATCGGGCTATCATCTAAGTTCAGGATATCTTCTAAAAATGGCCTCAGAGGGTCAAATTCAGTAAACCATGATTCCATTAATTTATGTTGGAAGAGGTTTTTGAGCTGAGAATCCGTCAACACGGCATCAGGCACCGCTATTTCCGACAGGAATTCATGGATAGCCGGACGATCGAGCAGGGTCCTATCCGCAAGCAAAAGGGGTCTGAGTTCAAGGTATTGTTCGGGACCATTTGAATGGACTTTAATATGCCGGTGATAGGCTTTTTCAAGAATCGTGGCAGCATGCGACAAAGAGGTCTCCACCAGGGGGCCTGCTTCTTCAGAGAGGCTGTCCTTTATCTCCCTGATACGCTTCTTGCTGAAGGTGCCGTAATAAAATTCCTGAAATCCCTTTTCGTCGGAAACCACCCCTGCCCCTACTTTCCGGCCCATCTTCTCTCTTTCCACAAGAATCAAAATTGCACGGGAGCCGTTCATGTCTAAGACCGGCCCGACATAGGCGATAGGTTTTTCTTTTGGGGGTGGCTTGAGGATGTTTTTGGAATTTTGCTTTTCCGGATATAACTCGTCTACAGGAAGTCCTCTCTTCCGCAGTTTAAAAGCCATTCTTTTAATCGCCTTGACTACGGATTTTTCTTTGAACCGCTGACTAATTTCCTGCAGCAAGGGAACGGAAGGGCCCTCTGAAAGAGGCAACCGCTCAACAAGTATTTCAGCAAAGTGTGAATCCGGAATCCTACTAACAATTTCGGCGGGCTCAATATCTTTGAAGTCACTGAGGAGGGCTTTTAAAAACTTTTCTTCCTTGTCAGTCAAGGATCGATGAGTCGATATCTTCTTCTTAGATTTATTTTTGGGCTTCATGCTCAGGCGGCCGTCTTTTCCTCAATAGCGGCTTGATCGCTAAAACCCGCTTCCTTCAGGTAGACATTAATGGTTTCGTCCGGGGCAGTATCCCAGACGCCTCCAACATAATTGGCCGTGATCGGTAATTCCCTGCAACTGTCTCCCCTGTCCACCAGGATGGCAAGCTCGATTTTCTTCGGTCTGCCATAGTCCATAAGGGCATCCATGGCGGCCCTTACGGTTCTTCCTGTAAAGAGGACATCATCCACCAGTACAATCGTCCTGTCATCAATGGAAAACGGCAATTCAGTTTTCCCAACTACCGGGGTAGGGCCGATTCTTGTCCAATCATCGCGATACATGTTGATATCAAGAATTCCTATAGGAGGTACGGGCACATTTAAAGAGGCGATGGCCTTTTGAAGCCGATTTGCCAAAAAGGCGCCGCCGGTTCGTATACCCACCAGTACCACGTCTTCCATAGACTTATTATTATGAACAATCTCACGAGCGATCTCATTGATATGCTCGAAAATATCCTTCTCTTGTAAAATAACCCGTTTTTCCATACAAGCCCTTTTCATAATACATGAACAGGCAGTTAAATTTAGCTTGCAAGGTGTCTCTTGCAAAAAGCTATTGTATTTAACTAATAAATTATAATATGTCAATTAAATTATGGTCTTAACAAAATCGGTCGGCCTCCCCTCCCATAAGCGATATCTTGACTTTAACTCACTTTTGCATTACGGGGAAATTATTCTATTATTATTCACTTCAGGAGACTCAGACCTTGAATATGATGTCGGAAAAAACAATCCTTGAAAAGTTGAGCAAAAAGCTTGACTACAGATTCAGAAACCCGGAATTGCTCTTGCAGGCGTTTCGGCACTCCTCTTATGTAAACGAGCAGAGCGATTCTGACCTGGAAGACAATGAGCGCCTGGAATTTCTGGGGGATGCTGTGCTGGACCTGGCGATCAGTCATTTTCTGATGGAACTTTTTAAAGATGCGGAAGAAGGAGTTCTGTCAAAATACAGGGCGATGGTGGTAGATAAGGCAGGGCTTTACGAGATGGCCTTAAAACTGGAATTGGGTGACTATCTCATGTTGGGTAAAGGAGAAGAGCAAAGTCGTGGCAGGGAAAAACCCTCCATACTGGCGAATGCCACCGAAGCTCTTATCGGGGCACTGTATCTTGACGCGGGATTTGACCAGACAATGATAATCATTGGAGGGCTGTTTTCATTCCTGCTTGAAAAAATCGCAACCAAGGAAACCGTTTATGATTTCAAGAGCTCCCTTCAGGAATATACTCAACAAACATACAAGGCGCTCCCGGAATATCGCCTGGTGGAAGAGTTCGGACCGGCCCACGACAAAACCTTTAAAGTGGTACTGGCCTTAAACGGTGTTATCTTGGCCGAAAGTATGGGAAAAAGCAAAAAAGAAGCCGAACAAAATGCAGCCAAGGAGGCCTTTTTTTGTCTAAAGGAAGACCCAAACATCTGATTATACCAATCTTCATACCGAATCAGGGATGCCCTCATCGATGTGTTTTCTGCGAGCAGGAAAGAATTACCTCACAAGTCGGCGTATCTGTTGACGGAAAACATGTAAAAGGAGTACTTGATAGAGCAATCCACACAACTGATTTCAACCGGCAAATCGATCCGGAAGTTGCCTTTTTTGGCGGCACCTTTACAAGACTTCCTAAATATCGCATAAGAGAACTCCTGGAAGCTGTCAAGCCTTACATTCAAGAAGGCCTTTTTCGTTCAATCAGGGTCTCCACGCGGCCTGATGCGCTCGATGATCAGCGCCTTGAATTGATGAAGAGCTATGGTGTCCTCACAGTAGAGTTGGGTGCTCAATCCATGGACAACGAGGTTCTTGCACTTTGCAAAAGAGGACACACTGCTGAGGATACGATAAACGCAGTCAGTCTTCTCAGGGCTTGGGACTTCCGTGTAGGCATCCAGCTCATGCCCGGCCTGCCGGGGGATTCTGAAAAAGGAATTCACGCGACAATTTCGGAAGTCATAAAACTCCATCCGGACATGGTCCGGTTATATCCGACCCTGGTTATTCAGGGGACAGAACTTGCCCGCTGGTACAAGGAAGGTCGGTACCGGCCGATGTCCCTCGATAAGGCTGTAGATATCTGTATGGAAAGCTGTATACGATTGGAATCCAATGGTATCCCTGTTATCAGGATCGGACTTATGAGCTCTCCTTCCCTTCTTGAGAAAGGTCAGATAGTGGCAGGACCCTGGCATCCTGCTTTTGGATTCCTGGTTCGCTCGGGTATCCATCAAAAAGGCATTGAACAGGATTTGCCGAGGCCCGGCGAGGCGTCCGGAATTAAGATACATGCCCCGAAGAGGGAAATCCCACTGCTCAGGGGATACAAAAATCTGGGGCTTGAGTGGATTGAGCGTAAAACCGGCGCAAGAATCAACGCCATTGAGACCGATGATTCCATTCCTCCCGGGCGGGTGATAATAGAAAAGTTATGAACTTTCTCTCAGGATTCATAGCCATCGTTGGCCCACCGAACGTTGGGAAATCCACGTTATTAAATCGGATTTTGGGCTCAAAGATCGCTATCACCTCCCCTAAGCCCCAAACAACTCGAAATCGCATTCTCGGTATTCTTCATGGAAATGGCTATCAAATGATATTCATTGACACACCGGGTATCCACAAAACGCGAACCGCCCTACACAGGAGCATGGTCAAATCCGCCCTGGCAACCTTCCAGGAAGTGGATATCATACTTTTTATGATCGAGATAGGCCGTCCTGACACCCCTGAGGTTCAAACTATCCTCGGAAATATACATGGAATAACAAAACCTTGCATACTGTTAATCAACAAAATCGATACCGGTTCAAAGGAACAACTACTGCCAATTATGGACAAATACAGAAAAATGCATCCTTTTGATTCCATTCTCGCTATTTCCGCCCTTACCGGTGATGGTATGGACACTCTTATGTATGAATTGAGATCGAATTTGACGCCGGGACCCCAATTTTTTCCTGAGGATATGAGCACGGAACTGACAGAATCTTTCCTCGCTTCAGAAATTATCCGTGAAAAAATATTTCTCAAAACGAGAAATGAGATACCCTATTCGTGCGCGGTAACGGTGGACAAAATGGAGGAGGTTGACGGCAAAAATCTCCTTTCCATTGCAGCCAGAATACATGTTGAGACAAATTCACAGAAAGGCATCCTTATTGGAAAGCAGGGCGGAATGATTAAGGCCATCAGTCGTTCAGCCAGGCTGGAGCTGGAAAAGATATTCGGGATGCATGTATTTCTGGATCTCAAGGTAAGGGTAGAGAAGAACTGGACAAAAGATACAAGGGCCTTAGGTCGTTTGGGTTATTAGGCCACAAAAAAATAACCGCTCAAAAGAGCGGTTATTTTTTTAGGAGGAAAGAGTAATTTGTTTGCTGACTATTTGTTTATGCAATATACTTGCCAAAAATAGATATTTTTCTCCATTGCCATATAACCTATTGTTTAAAAAGAGGTTTTCTCTCATTCCCCATTTCTCATATCGTTCAACGGATTGCCCCAGAAGTACAAAACTTTGTACCCTGAAAAAGCCGATTCCTTAACTTGTTGGATAACCGCCTTAATTTATTGATAAAATATTGGTACAATATTTTGCACCCAAAACCCGCCCATCAGCAACAAAACTAGATAACTGTCTAAATTCATTATAAAATAGCAAGTGCAAAAATTTTTACCCTAAACTACTATGCTGTACTTCTTCATCTTGTGCTGGATCAAACTCTTAGTAATTCCAAGCATTTCGGCAGCATGTGCCTGGACGTTGTTGCATTGTTTCAATGCTCTTCTTATCAATTTTTCTTCAATCTGCTCCAGCGCTTCAGGCAATGGCACATTCGGTGGAATAAACCTTTCGACGTCGAATTCAACTTCCGCGCCCACCAACTCCTCAGGCAAATCCTCAAGCGAGATTCCACCCCCTGAATTGAGGACAACGGCCCGTTCAATGACATTTTCCAGTTCCCTTATGTTGCCTGGCCAGGGGTAATTATAAAGGACTTTCCAAACATCCGGGGCCAATTCGATCTTCTTTTTACCATCGTCATCTCTGTATTTCTCGATAAAATGGTTGACAAGCAGTGGTATATCGTCAATGCGTTCCCGCAGGGGAGGCACCTCTATATTCATAACATTAAGCCGGTAATATAAATCTTCCCTGAATAGGTCATTGGCCACATCTTCTCTGATATTTCTATTTGAGGCTGACAATACGCGGACATCAACCTTAATGGTTCTGGTTCCCCCGACCCTTTCAAATTCCATCTCCTGGAGCACCCTGAGGAGTTTAACCTGCAGGGAGGGCGACATCTCACCCACTTCGTCGAGGAAAAGCGTCCCTCCATCAGACAATTCAAATCGCCCTTTTTTCATGGCCACCGCCCCCGTAAAGGCGCCTTTCTCATGGCCAAAAAGCTCACTTTCAAGAAGTGTTTCCGTTAAAGCACCACAATTTACGGATATGAAAGGGCGTTCTTTTCTGGGGCTGTTATAATGAATTGCCCTGGCTATGAGTTCTTTTCCAGTTCCAGAAGGGCCCGTTATCAATACGGATGACTTCGTTTGGGCAAACTTTTTGATGGAATCGAAGATCTCGAGCATCGGCTTGCTCTTGCCGATAATATTGCCGAACTTAAATCGATCTGATAGGGCCTCGCTCAATAACCTGTTCTGTTTAACAAGCCGGTAATTCTCAAGCGCTTTTCTAACTGTCAGCTTGAGTTGCTCATTCTGAAAGGGTTTTGTAATAAAATCATATGCCTGGCTTTTCATAGCCTCTACGGCCGTTTCAATCGTTCCAAATGCCGTCATCATAATGACCGGAAGCTCGGGCTTTAGCTTCTTGCATTCCCCCAAAAGCTCCATCCCGCTCATGCCGGGCATCTTAATGTCGGTGATCACCAGATCCAGGTCGGATTCTCTTACCAAACGGAGGGCGTCACAGCCATTATCGGCCGTAATAATCTCATAGCCCATCGGCCCTAACAGGGCCTCCAGAACCACCAGGTAATTTTTTTCATCGTCTACGATCAGGATTGTTTCCATGCAACATAACCTTTAATATCATAAGATTTCAGCGCTCAGCATAAAGCTATCAGCAGCACAAAATTTCACCGTATCCGGATCTTACTCGCCAAATTTCAATTATCGTGCCATCTATATGATTTTCGCACTTTGGTTTTACCTTATTTCGGCTGATGGATTGAATTCTGATGGCCCACAGATTATTATCTCATTGGCAATTCAATGATTACTTTTGTTCCCGTACCTTCCTTGCTTTCTATACGTATTGTTCCCTTGTGTCCCTCGATAATATTTCTGACGATAGGAAGTCCGAGGCCGCTTCCCTTCTCTTTATTGCTGAAAAAGGGATTGAAGATCTTACTCAAATCCTCCTGGCTGATCCCACACCCTGAGTCTTCTATTCCCACCACATAAGCGCCCCTTTTTTCCAAAACGCTGACCATCAGCGAACCACCATTCTTTATGGACTGAATAGCATTAATGAAAACATTGAGGAACGCCCTGTACAGCATTTGGGGATCTGCTTTGAGTTTAAAAGATCGTCCGTCCAAATTATCCTGTACGGAGATATTTTCCTTTTCCAGTTCGGGCTTTAGGAAAAGAAGGTTCTTGTGTATAATCTCCTCTAAATGACAATCCTGAAAATTCGGTTTCAAGGGACGCGCGAAATCCAGAAATTCCGTAACGATATTATCCAGGCGGCTTGATTCCTCTAAAATCACTTCTGAAAGCCCTTTTCGTTTCTCATCTGAATCGGGCGTCCCACCCAAAAGTTCAGCTGTGCTTCGAATAATTCCCAGGGGATTTCTGATTTCGTGTGAAACACCGGCAACCATTTGACCCAGGGCGGCCAGGCGTTCAGCATGGTTCAATTGAGACTCAAGCTCCCTTTGCTCTTTGGCCCTTTCCTCTATTATTCCCTCCGCTTTGCGCACTATCAGGAGAAGCGCCAAAAATATAAGTCCCATAATAAGGATTGAAAGCCCAAATATAAGATATTGGAGTTTGGTAATTGACTGATATTCCTTGCTCAGATCCTGGATCAGCTCAAAGACCCCAAAAATGGCCTCATCGCCTGTAAAGGGATTTACTCCTCTAAAGGGGATATAGGTCCTGAGTCTCTTCTTCCCTGATATCATTTCTTTACCAAGACCCCAAAGGTCATCTTTCGGGGATATTAGTCGTGATGAATGTACCCCTTTAACCGCCTTATTATATCCCGTACTCTCTTTCACCCTTTTACCAAGTAGTCTGGAATCAGTGCTGTATGCTACAACCCCTTTACCTATATCGTATATATTTACCACTTCTATATTAAAGCTGTGGATGGTGTTATTGACTACTTTATCCATCAATTCATATTGATTTTCATCTCGCAGTCTGATCTGCCCAAACCGCCTTGTGACCGGGATCATAAAGTTCTGATACACCTGATGGTCCAAATTCTCACCTAACAAAAGCGCATAGTTCTCATAGCTCCTCATCAACATGTCTTTGGCCTGCTTAGAGATAACCACCGAGAAGGGAAAACTGAAGATGACCAGGACAATAAAGCTCGCATAGGCAAAAAATTTTACCAGCCGGAATTGTCTTCCTTGTAATCGGGTATTTT
>CAZIXY010000152.1:0-7973 GCA_964543315.1 uncultured Desulfobacteraceae bacterium
GTGATGCATGAAGGCATGATCAAAGCGGAAGGCAATCCGGAAGAGATAAAGGGGTCGACCGAGATAAGAGAGGCCTATCTCGGAATTTAGACGGTCCGGAAGTTTTTTCAAACAATAATGCCTACAATGGCTCCAGTCATGCAGGTAGCCAGGGTTCCCGCCACGATTGACTTAAGCCCCAACCCCACAATTTCCCCCCTTCTTTCCTTTGCCATGGCACCCACGCCGCCGATCATGATCCCGAGCGAGCCGAAGTTGGCGAAACCGCACATCGCGTAAATCATGATCAAGCGTGACCTTTCACTCAAAGCACCTGAGGGTAATCCGGCCAGGTCGAGATACGCCAACAATTCATTCAAAACGGTTTTTGTTCCCATAAGGGCTCCCGCAATCTTTGCCTCGGACCATGGGATTCCCATCAGCCAGGTTACGGGGGCCATCAGATAACCGAGCAGCCTTTGAAAGGTGATTGGTTGGTTGTCCAGATCGGGCAGGTAGGCCAGGATAAGGTTCAAAAGATGCACCAGGGCAACGAGAACGACCAACATGGCGACAATATTAATCAGCAGCTTGATGCCGTCAAGAGTTCCTCGAGTAATGGCATCCATGGAACTCGCAGCTCCTCTTGGAACTTCTACGTCTCCTGTGCTCGGGGCAAGCGTCTCGGGGATCATAAGCTTGGATACTGTCACTGCCGCAGGGGCACTTATAATGGACGCAGTCAACAGATGACCCATGACCCCGGGGATAACCCTGCTGAGGATTGCGGCGTAAAGCACCATGACCGTCCCCGCTATGGTCGCCATGCCCGATGTCATGATCGTGAACAGTTCACTCCTTGAGATTCCTGAAAGATAAGGCCTCACAAAAAGAGGCGACTCCACCATGCCTACAAAGATATTAGCCGCAGTTCCTAATCCTTCCACCCCGCCGACGCCCATTATCCTCCTCAAGGACCAAGAAAAAGCACGAACAACTAAGGGCATTATTCTCCAATAGAAAAAGAGAGATGAAAGCGCGCTGATGACCAGTACCAGAGGAAGACCGCGAAAGGCCAAAACGTAACTGGAACCGGGGATTTTTTCCTCAAATGGAAGCTGTGCTCCGCCAAGGTACCCGAATACAAATCCGGTTCCGGCCCTTGTGGACTCTTCAATCGATTGCACAAGACTGTTTAGCCATAGAAAGACGTCCTGACTTCCGGGAAATTTCAGCAGCAGCAGGGCTAAGCCCGCCTGCAGTCCAAGACCGGTCAGGAAGATCCTCATGCTAACCTGTTTGCGCCTTTCGGAAAAAAGCCAGGCCAGGAGTGCTAAAACAAAAAATCCTAATAAACTTTGAAGTCTATCCAATACAAATCCAAATTCAAAAAATTTGTTAATACAAAGGGCGTACTACCTTCAGCGATTCGACAAAACTTTCCATTTGCCGCCAATGCTTTATCTTTTCGGAAAAGTATACGCCTCTGCACGCCTTAATCGATAATCTCGGGTACCAGCATCCAGGAGACCGTCCAGTCGTCTTCCTTATCATTATATGTGAGGCACACAACACCGCCCTGCTGAAAACCGACTACGGAACCGGATACATTGCCGGTCGTTAGATAGGACGCTAACCTGGCCAAGTGGGGCAAATGGCCGACAAACATGGAGTCATTCCGCATCTGTGCAATTTCGTCCGAAATGACTTTTACATCATCCAGGGGGGCAAGCCCGGCCTTTACCTGCGGCTCTTTTCCCGGAATCAGGCTTGAACACAGGATCTCAGCAGTTTGCCTTGCCCTGGTTTTCCCGCTGTGGAAAATCTCTTTCACTTGAATCCCACCAAATCTTTTTAAAAATGCGGCTGTTTTTTTTATGTCCTCAATCCCCTTTTCCGATAACGGTTTCTTTGGATCTTCTTCTTTCGAGAGCTGTTGTCCGTGCTGAACCAGAAAGATATTCATTTACCCTTCCTCCTTCCTTACCGAAATCTCAATGATCGGAGCTACAATAAGGCCATGGGCCGTTACAATAAGAAGATGATAACAAACACCGGTTTTCCGGGTCAACGAAATTAAGGTATTGGCCTGTTGTATTCAATTACAAGTCAAGGGATTTTATTTGACAAATAATAAGCACGTTTCTATATTCTCATGCCTAATAACTGAGTAAAATTCAAAACCCTTATGTCTTGAGTGATGCGTAACAACTCATTCTTTGGGGATCAGCTCGAAAACTCTGTCACAGGCTTTATGATCTACCAGCCAAAAGCAGATGAATTAAAATTGAAAAAGAGGTCACCATGAAACATCTATTTTCTCCATTCAAGATAAAAAACGTTGAATTAAAAAATAGAATCGTCATGCCGGGGCTTGCATCGTTTTTGATTGAAGATGACGGATTCATCACGGAACATACCATTGAACATTACAGGCTCAGAGCAGCCGGTGGCCCGGCAATGGTCATCATGGAAGCATGTTCTGTCTCACCGGAAGGGATCGTCTCCCCACACCAGTCCAGGATATATGACGCCAGGTTCATTGAAGGCCTTTCAAAGATTGCCGGAGCCGTCAAATCCGAAGGCGCGGTTCCTGCTGTTCAGATTCATCACGGTGGCAGACAGACTTCCGTAAAGGTCATTAAGCAAAAGCCCTTTGCCCCTTCCCCTCTTCCGTGTCCTACCATCCGGGGAGATGTGGAGCCCTTGACAATTAAAGGTATACAGGAGTTGGTCCGGAAATTCGGAGATGCCACGCAAAGGGCAATCGATGCGGGCTTTGAACTTATAGAGATCCATGGTGCCCATGGATACTTGATTAACCAGTTTCTTTCCAGGTTTTCCAATATCCGGGAGGACGAATACGGCGGCGATGTTACCGGTAGAACCCGTTTTGCCAGAGAGATCATTGAGGAGATTAGAAGCCGGGTTGGAGAGGGTTTTCCAATCTCTTTCAAAATAAGCGCACAAGAATTTGTCGCAAATGGTCTCACAGTAAACGAAAGCATCCGGATTATAAAAATCCTTGTAGAGGCAGGTATCGACATAGTTCAGGTATCTGCAGGTAATGATGCTACTCCTGAATGGATATCTCAGCCCATGTTCATGGAAAAGGCCTGTCTGGCAGACTCCGCCGCATCAATAAAAAAAGCGTTGAATATTCCGGTCATGGCGGTAGGAAGAATCAATGACCCATTAATCGCCGATGATATAATAAAGTCAGGGAAAGCCGATTTGGTTTGCATGGGCAGGGGTTTGTTGGCAGACCCGGAAATGCCGAAAAAGGCAAAAGAAGGACGTTTGGATGATATAAGAACCTGCATTGCCTGCAATACCTGCATGGAATCTATTTTTCGGAAAGGCCGCGTGGAATGCCTTGTCAACCCGGCTCTGGGCAGGGAAAAAGAGATGGCCTTCCACCCTGCCAAGGTCCGCAAGAAAGTCATGGTAATCGGCGGGGGACCTGGAGGGCTGAACGTTGCTTGGGTAGCAGCAAAACGAGGACACGATGTGCATCTTTTTGAAAAACAATCCAGCCTTGGAGGGCAGCTCTTATTCAGCTGTGTTGCGGGATACAAAAAAGAACTTCTAAGTCTCATCAAATTTCAGAAAAGACAGATCGAAAAGTTCGGAGTAAACTGCTACTTGAATTGCGAAGCCAATTTGGAAACGGTAAACGAAAAGGAACCGGACGTGGTTATTCTGGCAACCGGTTCCTTGCCGTTTTCCCCAAAAGTGGAAGGTATTGATAAATCCAACGTGGTTACATTCGCGGAAGTTCTCAGTGAAAACCCTCCGACTAAAAAGAATACGGTAGTCATAGGCGGCGGCCCTACGGGTTGTGAAGTGGCCCTGCACCTTGCACAAAAAGGGTCTCCCGTCGTCATTGTGGAAATTCTTCCCTCGATCGGGAAACCCCTTGAAAGCATTACCCGAAAAGTCCTTATCAAAGAATTAGCAGCCAACGATGTGAAAGTTATGACCGAATTCAGGCTGTCAAAGGTTGAAGATAATGGTGTTTTTGTGATCGGAAAAGACATGGAGGAGCACTTTCTCGGGGCGGAACGTGTTGTGGTCACAATTGGAAACCGTCCGGACAATAAATTATTCAATCAGATCAAATCGGCCGGATATGAAATCCATAGAATTGGGGACTGCCTGGAAGCAAGGAGTGCAAAATCGGCAATCTATGAAGGGGCGGTTCTGGGTCGAGCTATTTAGGTTTTAATTCATTATATGCTTTCTGTATTTCTTTGAATTTTGTCTCGGCCAGTTCTCTGAATTCTTCTCCCAAATGAAGGACCTTGTCTGGATGATACTGATTGGCAAGGCTTTTATAGGCACTCTTTATTTCTTCCGGAGAAGCATTCCGTCTCACCCCCAATATGTCGTAGGGGTCTTTTGATTCAGAAGGTCCCTCTTTGTTTGCTTCGTAAAATGATTCCCGTGCTCCATCTTGGTTGTTCATGTAATTGACATTTTTTTTCCGGAAAAAAAACCACCATATAAGCCCCAGAAGTGCGATATCATCTATCCATCCCACACCTAAAAAAAAGTCAGGGAAAAGGTCATAAGGGCAAAAAGCATACGCCAATCCCAAAAGGGACAGCAGAAATTTCATTGTTTCATCCTGATTCAATCTAAGGCTTCTTAGCCTTAGCCTCTTTGATAAGTTCTTCACCGAAACTTTCAAGGAATTTATCCAAATCTTTTTTCCAACTATGCATGACATTGATACCATGGCTTTTTAGTAGCCTGTTTTCAAGCAGGCAATTGGATGGTCTTTTAGCTTCGGTCCGCAGATTTTTTATTTTATAAGGCTCAATAGAAGCCTTTATGCCAAGTTTATCCAGAATATGCTTGGCATATTCAAGTTGAGAGCAATACCCCTCTGCCGTTGCATGGTATGTTCCCCTTCCATCCTTAATCAAAAGTTCCTGAATCTGTAATGCGAGCCGATATGTCCAGGTGGGGGAACCAAACCGGTCTTCAGCAACTCTTATGATTTTCGGCTTTCTGACAGCCTGTGCCAAAATAGATTTGACAAAATTCCGGCCATTAATACCATACAACCATGAACTTCTAACAATAATATAATTGGGAGAATTCTCTCGAATAGCGACCTCACTGTCCACCTTGCTTTTACCATAGGCGGAGATCGGGTTAGAGGTATCATCTTCAAAATATGGCTGAGGCATCATTTTTTGTCCGTCAAAGATATCTCCACATGACATATGAATTAATTTGCATTCAAACCGAGCAGAGCCCTGGGCCAAATTCCTGGGGCCTTCAATGTTTATTTTGCGAACTGCAAAATCTTCCGTCTCACAGGCTTCTATGTCGGTAAATCCGGCACAATTAAGGACAACATCCGGAGATATTTCCTGGAAGTTTTGTATAACTCCGTCCCAGCTTATAATATTCATCTCCTTTTTGTCCGGCGAGACAACATCATGATCCTGGCCAAGCACGTCTCTGCATTCACTACCAAGCATTCCCCCGCTGCCCAAAATCAGTATTTTCATCTTTGATTGCCCCCCTTAACGTCTAATCGGAATTGGTCTATGATTTCTACCACAAATACAAAAAAAGTCAACAAAATCTTCTGCTTAGAGTTCTAATTTTTGACGTCTTTGATAAAGGCCCAAATATTCGCTCTTGCACAAATCAGAAGTTTCATGTAAATCATTCAAGAAGATCGGAACTAATTGAATATAATATGATTTCAGCCGGTTTTCATGCTCCCTCAGAAAATAAATCCAAACGGCCAATGTTATCTCCAACTCAAGCAAGGGAGTGTTGCCGTGAAAAGACCGATCCAGATTAACACATCCTTTTTGATATCCTCTTTATCATCTATTCTTGCCTGGTTTTTACTATTGGCCTGGTACCAGCCCCTCCTGGGCCTTGAAAATGTAAGTCCCCCTATGATTCGAGAAGGGCATGCTAATGTGCTTATTGTTAAAGGAATTGATCTCATATATAATGAAGAGTTTGATAAAGCCGAAATCCTCTTTCAAAAAGTCATTACTGATTTTCCTGAAAAGCCGGAAGGCTATTTTTACTCGGCCATGGTGACCTGGTCACGTTTGGCCGCAGGCTTTTGGTCTCCTGATACTGTAAGGGAATACAAAGAACGTATTGAAAGGACAATTCAGGTTGCCAAAAAAAGAATCAAAAAAAAAGTTGCCAATAGCTATGACTACCTGTACCTGGGGGGAGCCCTTGGTTTCATGGGGCGCTTTGAGCTTATGAAAGGAAAATGGCTTTCTTCCTATTTTTTGGCCAGAGATGCAATTAATGCCCTGAAGATTTGTTATAAAATGGATCCCGACAATAAAGATGTGCTCTTGGGGCTCGGGACTTTTGATTATTATACCGCCCGTTTTTCCGGGTTATTGAAGTTCCTTACCTACCTGTTTGTTCATCATGGAAACAGGGAGGAAGGTCTCAGAAAAATTAGTGTTGCCGCCAGAGAGGCCGTATACTCGTCAACAGAAGCAAAAAGTATGCTTATCCATATCTACCTCTTTGTGGAGGAAGACTATCAAAGGGCCCTAAGTCTTACTGGAGAGCTGGCGGCAAAATATGATCGGAGTCCCCGTTATAAGTTTCTCCAGGGTGTATGCTATCTCAGGTTGGGCAAGGTGGGACATTACAAAAAGTGTGTTCTTCTTCTGCGGGAAAAAGGCCTTCTCGCCCCCTTGGTAGGAGAGGCCGGAATGTGGGCAAAAAGGGCCATATATCTTGAGTCAGTCCATGATTTGTTTAGCGGAAATTATGGTGGTGCGAGATCAAAGCTTGAGGTCATTTTAAAGGGGGCAGATCCTGAGAACGATCCTGCCATGATAGCCTGGCCTCTTCTAAAAATTGGGATGAGCTACCATCTTGAAGGAGACAGGGAAACGGCCATAAAATATTACAGGCAAATAATAGGCATGGAAAACGGGGCCGGCGCCCAATTTCTGGCCAAAAAGTATCTTGACGGCCCACCCAGAAAAGATGACCCTTTTATCGGGTTTTGATGCAACAATGAATATGAATAAGAGAAAGTTGGTTTTCATTTTATTGACGGGATTGGTCCTGTCAGGTTGCGTGAAACTGGCATTGCGCTTCTCACCTTCTCTGATATCAAACTTCACCACGACCTTTTTTGAAGAATGTGATCAGGAACTGGCAAAGCATTCGTTGCCGGCTGATCTGAAATTCATGGAGGGACTTCTCAAAAACGATCCCAATAACAGGCAACTTCTGACTTCGCTCTGTATGGGGTTCGCGGGGTACGCAATGCTGTTCGTTGAGGAAGAAAACCCGGAGAGGGCAAGCCGTCTCTACCTCCGTGCCAGGAGATACGGCCTTTTAGCCGTTGGCGAGAACTCTTCTGCATTTAAACACTCCGGCGAAAATATGGAGACCGTCAGGAAAAATCTGTCTGGACTGGGAAAGGAGGCACTTGAATCCTTATTTTGGACCGCCATGTCATGGAACGCATGGATTAATTTGAACCTTGACAAGCCTGCTGCTTTGGCACAGCTGGGGATTGCGCAGGCATTTCTGGATAGGGTTCTGGAAATTAACCCGGAATATTTTTACGGTTCACCGAATGTCCTGTTGGGCACTATCCTTGCGGCAAGGCCGGAGCTCCTTGGGGGCAACCCGGTAAAGGCAAAGGATTGTTTTGAAAAGGCCATGCGCGTGAGTCACGGGAAATTTTTTCTTGTCCATTACTATTTTGCCAAGTACTATGCTGTCCGGATTCAGGATAAGGACCTGTTTATGAAGCTGATCATGGAGGTTGATGCCGCTTCACCTCATGAATTGAAGGAAGTCTGTCTCATCAATTCCGTCATGAAAGAGAAAGTAAAAGGCCTGATTGAAAAGTCCGAAGAAATGTTTTTTTAAGAGATAAACTACGAGCCCTCAACAGGCCCAGGGCGACTTTTACGAGGTTATCAAATTTGTTAAGACGCAAAAATGCCATATTATTGTTTTGT
>CAZIXY010000153.1:0-7874 GCA_964543315.1 uncultured Desulfobacteraceae bacterium
GATAAAAGATCTCTTGATTGACCCCATCAAGAAAACTTACCTTCACGCGGACTTTTGCGAGATCTCCATGGACAAGCAAATAAGGGTAAATGTCCCCGTCCGATTGATCGGGACCCCGGCAGGGGTTACAGAAGGTGGCGTTCTTCAGCATATCAGACGTGAATTGACCATCTCCTGCCTGCCCGACAAGTTGATCGATTCTTTAGATCTTGATGTGTCGGGACTCAACATTGGTGATTCCGTGCACATCAGCGACATTGAATTCCCGGAAGGAATTACTTCTTCAGACGATGGGCACATAACCGTAGCAGTCGTTGCAGCACCCACCGTAGTGATTGAGGAGAAGGCGGAAGAAGAGGAAGAAGGCGAGGTTGGTAAAGAAGTGGCCTTAGAAGAAAAAGAAGGCACTGAGATATCCGAAGAAACACAAGAATAATTTGTAGTCGGTTTGGTGATCACACAAAAAAACAGTGTACTTGATTGTAGGTCTTGGAAACCCGGGGCGGGAATACAGAGATACAAGGCACAACACAGGTTTTAAGGTCATTGACCTGTGGAGTCGAAAACTATGTGTAAAACTTACCGGTGGCCGGTTCCAGTCAAGATTTGGCCTGACGACTTATAAAGGTGAGGATATCCTGCTTCTTTTTCCGGAAACATTCATGAACCTAAGTGGAATGTCCGTCAAAGCTTGTGCGGATGTCTACGGGCTTGTTACCGGAAAAATACTGGTTGTACACGACGATCTCGACCTTCCCGTTGGAAGGATTAAGATAATCAGGGGTGGCGGTGCCGGAGGCCACAAGGGCGTTCTATCCATTATCGAGAATCTGGGTGATTCACAATTTCCCAGGATAAAAATAGGCATTGGACGGCCGCCCAGCGAGGAAATAGTTGAAGACTATGTCCTCGCGCCATTTAATGACGACGAAAAGCACATTATGGAAAGCGTATTTCGCATGGCGGTGAAGGCATGCGAGCTGGTCGTTGTGGAAGGGCTTGAACCCGCAATGAATCATATTAATTTCCAATACTTAACAAACAAGGAGGAATAGAACTGATGCAGGAATTAACTGTTTACGCGCCCTATCTGGGGTTTCTGAGCCTGATTATTGCCTGGCTGATCTATGGTTATGTCAAAAAACAACCGAATGGCACTGAGCTGATGCAGGAACTTGAAAATTCAATCCATGAAGGCGCAATGGCATTCTTAAGGAAAGAATATTCCATTCTGGTCATTTTCATAGTCGCCGTATTTCTGCTTTTGGCATTACTGCTTGGCGAGTGGAGAACATCCATAGCCTTTTTAACGGGAGCTTTCTGCTCCATGTTAGCGGGCTTTTCCGGTATGACGGCGGCCACAAGGGGTAATTCACGTACCGCACAGGCCGCAACCGAATCCGGGCAGGCCAGGGCACTTAATGTCTCCTATTTTTCCGGTTCAGTCATGGGGTTGGCCGTAGCCGGACTCGGACTGCTGGGCCTGGGTTTCTGGTTCTGGTATTATGGGGGCGACCCTGGAACCGCCAAATACATTAACGGCTTTGCAATGGGAGCAAGTTCCATTGCGCTGTTTGCCCGCGTGGGCGGGGGAGTATACACTAAGGCTGCCGATGTCGGTGCTGACCTCGTGGGAAAAGTAGAGGCAGGTATTCCGGAAGACGATCCCCGGAATCCCGGAGTCATTGCAGACAACGTGGGCGATAATGTAGGCGATATAGCTGGGATGGGCGCCGATATTTTTGAGTCTTTCGTGGGTTCTGTGGTGGCTACAATTGCCATTGGAGCCACATTAGCCATTACCCCCGAGTTTATAGATAAATTTCCCGTTCTGAAAGGGCTGTCTCCTACGGCCATTAAACTAAAATACATGGCCATGCCCGTCCTCGTCGTTATGGCAGGGATGCTCAGCTCATTCATAGGTGTGTTTTCTATCAAAATTTTTCAGAAGGGAAATCCCGCAGGAGCATTAAGGTACACCACTTTCGTCGCTGCCGCCATTTTTGTGGTTCTCACCATTATTGTAACCAGGAACCTCGGCATGCCCATGGGTGCCTTCTGGGCTGTTTTTTCCGGTCTGCTCTGCGGAATTGCCATCGGTCTTCTTGCGGAGTATTATACATCAGGCCCCCCGGTCCGCCGTATAGCAGAACAGTCAAAAACAGGTCCTGCTACGGTTATTATTGCCGGGCTTGCTGTAGGCATGCAGTCTACATATCTCCCCATGTTAGGTATCTGCGTGGCCACCTTTGTCGGTTTTAAAACTGCAGGAATTTATGGCATTGGTCTTTCGGCGGTCGGTATGCTGGCAACCGTGGGCGCTACTATGACCGTAGATGCTTACGGACCTATTGCAGACAATGCAGGGGGGATCTCGGAGATGGCGGGCCTTGGCCCTGAAACCAGGAAAATTACGGACGGCCTTGACGCACTGGGCAATACTACAGCTGCCATTGGAAAGGGGTTTGCAATCGGTTCTGCGGCACTCACCGCACTGGCCCTTTTTGTGGCTTACACGCAGGCGGTCGGTTTGTCAATTATCGACATCAAAAACCCGATGGTCGTCATCGGTGTCTTTATCGGCGCTATGGTCCCCATGGTCTGCGCAGCCCTCACAATGACTTCCGTTGGAAAGGCCGCTTTTGCTATCGTTGAAGAGATAAGACGACAGTTCCGCGAAATCCCAGGCCTCCTTGAAGGAAAAGAAGGGGCAAAACCGGATCCCAAGACCTGCGTGTCCATCGCGACCACATCCGCATTGAAGGAGATGGTAACCCCGGGCCTTGTTGCCGTTCTCACACCTGTGGCGGTTGGGTTCATCCTTGGCCCCCAGAGCCTTGGAGGCATGCTTTTAGGCGCCACAACCATGGGAGCGTTTTTGGCGCTTTTTATGGCAAATAGCGGCGGTGCCTGGGATAATGCAAAAAAATGGATCGAAGAAGGCAACCTCGGCGGCAAAGGTTCTGACAACCATAAAGCTGCCGTCGTGGGCGATACGGTTGGTGACCCCTTTAAAGACACATCGGGGCCGGCCATGAACATCCTTATCAAGTTGATGTCCGTGGTGTCACTCGTTATTGCTCCCATCTTGGCCAAATGGGGCGGGCTGCTCTGATAAGATAAAATGAATAAAAACTACTTTTAGAACTTCTGTTTCCCCGTTAAGACGTGGCCCTGAACTGAGATGATCTCCCTTCGCTTCGCCTTACGGGAAAACAGAAAATATGAAAATGACATACTGCTTACAAGGGTTTTACAAGGAAAAAAGAATGTATTGGGGGTTGAAATGTTTAGCATAGGTGATTTGGCTGTTTATCCGGCACATGGCGTTGGCGTCATAGAAAAAATCGAAAGTCAGGAGATTTCAGGTTGCCAGCAGGACTTCTATGTAATGCGAATTCTAGATAATAACATGATCATTATGATACCTACCACAAATGTTAATAACGTGGGACTGAGAGAGATCATAGAACACACGGAGGTCCCAAAGCTCATTTCCATACTCAAGAAAAGGAACGTCCCTCTCGACAACCAAACCTGGAATAGACGTTATAGAGAATACATGGATAAGATAAAAACGGGATCTGTCTTCGAGGTTGCAGAGGTTTATCGCGATCTCTTGATCCTGAAGCTGGAAAAAGATTTATCCTTCGGCGAAAGGAAGATGCTCGACACTGCCAGGGCCCTTCTAGTCAAAGAAATATCTCTTGCCAAAAACGTTGGTGAAGAACAGATAGAAAAGGACCTTGACAAGATTTTCTCTTGACAAACTCAGCACTGCGCAGGCTTTCTTTGCACATGGATTATATAACCCTGGCAACAGAATCAACTTCCAAAGTCAAGTCCCACAAGAATTTCATCCAGTCTTATTTTGGCACGCGAGGTCAGGTCTATTGCCTTGGATTAATCAGATATCAAGGCAACATTGAAGACTATAAAGCCTGAAGTGGAACATGAAACAAAAGGGACATTTTTCTACAAAATCCCTGAGGACTGCAGTAATATCAGATTGGATATCTTTTTGTCCTCCTGCCCGGTTGGCCTTTCGCGATCAAGGATACAATCGCTAATAAAAAACGGAGATGTAAAGGTAAACAACTGTCATACAAAGCCAAGCCACAAGTTGGTTCCTGGGGATCAAATTTTCGTTTCAATACCACCTCCCGTTCCTCTTGTTCTGAAACCCGAGTCCATAGAATTCGAAATAGTCCATGAGGATGGCTCGCTCATTGTAGTCAACAAACCCGCGGGTCTTGTTGTGCACCCCGCCCCGGGTCATCCCACCGGCACACTTGTTCACGGGCTCTTAAAGCACTGCCGGGACCTTTCCGGGATAGGCGGCACAATACGTCCCGGAATTGTCCATAGGCTGGACAAAGATACTTCGGGTCTTCTGGTTGTCGCAAAAAACGATCTGGTCCATCACTTACTTCAAAAGCAGTTCAAATCCGGCGCAGTGAAAAAACATTACGTAGCCCTTGTGCACGGTTTGATTAATGGGAATAAGGGTAAAATCGATTTGCCTATCGGTCGCCATCCAAGGAAGAGAAAAGAAATGGCGGTCACCCTCTCGGGAGAAAAAAGAGCCCTAACACTATGGCGAAAAACTAAGGAATTTGACAGCGGTTTTTCACTCCTCCTGGTCACCATAAAAACCGGCCGTACTCATCAAATACGGGTACATCTTTCTCACATAGGCCATCCTATTGTGGGAGACCCGATCTATGGACCAGGCCGTAATTGCTGGAAAAAAAATCCCATATTTAGAAAGGCCGCACCAACGATTATAAACAGACAAATGCTCCATGCAGAGCATCTGGGATTCATTCACCCGGAAAAAAATCTTTATCTTGAATTTAATGCACCTCTTCCGGATGACATGTCACACGCAATCAAAGTCCTGACAGATCTGGAAAGGAGCTAACCGAATTTTTGCGAGGTTATCAAATAAACAGCTTGACATAAATAAAAAAGGCGTTATAGTTCAATTAATTTGGAATGTTTTCCTACCTTCTGGAGGATTCGGTATAGACCGGATATCTTAAGAGACTCTATAGCTAACCTGCTGAGTCACCTTCATTAACTCACATTAAAGAGTTTCCAAGGTCGATCTCATTGCCAAGAGCAGGGCATTGTAAATGCTTTTAAGCTTTTGCCCATATCGTGGAACTGTTTGCCCTTCGATATATTTTTCTTTTATAATGTTCTTTCCGTTTGGAAAACTGTATTTAAAGAGTGGAGTTAAAGCATGAATATTGTAGAACTTAAAATGATGAAAATCAGCGAACTAACTGAAATGGCAAAGGATTTCCATATCGATGGTGCTTCCGGAATGCGCAAGCAGGATCTTATTTTTTCTCTTTTGCAAGCCCATTCCGAACAAAACGGCCTTATTTACGGTGAGGGAGTCCTGGAAATCCTGCCCGACGGCTTCGGCTTCCTGAGGGCTCCGGACGCCAATTATCTTCCGGGACCGGATGATATCTATATCTCACCCTCGCAAATACGCCGCTTTAACTTGAGAACCGGCGATACCATTGCAGGCCAGATCAGACCGCCCAAAGACTCGGAAAGATACTTCGCACTGTTAAAAGTGGAAAAGGTCAATCACGAAGATCCGGAAATTGCAAGAGAAAAGATTTTATTTGATAATCTCACCCCTCTTTACCCCGACGAAAAAATTGACCTTGAGACCTCTCCCGACAATTACTCAGCAAGAATTATGGATCTCATGACACCCCTTGGAAAGGGGCAGCGCGGCCTTATTGTTGCCCCTCCGAGGACCGGCAAAACCATGCTTCTCCAGAATGTGGCTAACAGTGTGACAGCAAACGATAAAAGGATTCACAAAATCGTGCTTCTCATTGATGAAAGACCTGAGGAAGTAACTGATATGGCTCGATCAGTGGACGCTGAAGTCATCAGCTCCACTTTTGATGAACCTGCCCAGCGGCATGTTCAGGTGGCTGAAATGGTCATTGAAAAAGCCAAAAGGCTGGTTGAACATAAATTGGATGTACTCATCCTCTTGGACAGTATTACCCGGCTGGCACGGGCCTACAATACTGTCGTTCCGCCGAGCGGGAAAATTCTCTCTGGCGGTGTGGACTCCAATGCACTTCACAAGCCGAAACGTTTCTTTGGAGCCGCAAGAAATATAGAGGAAGGCGGAAGCCTGACCATCATTGCTACTGCCCTTATTGACACGGGGAGCAGGATGGACGAGGTCATTTTTGAGGAGTTCAAAGGCACGGGGAATATGGAAATACATCTTGATCGAAAATTGACAGACAGGCGTGTATTCCCGTCCATTGATATAAATCGTTCCGGGACCAGAAAGGAAGAGCTTCTGTTGGATGAGTTGGATCTCAATCGTATCTGGATCCTCCGCAAATTGCTTGCTCCCCTGACGCCGGTAGACAGCATGGAATTTCTACTTGAAAAAATTAAAGGAACAGAAAACAATAAGATGTTCCTTGCTTCAATGAGTGAATAATCACCGGGCCAAGCCCTGGCAAAAAAAGGAGAATAAACGAAAAATGAAAAACGGGATTCACCCAGAATACTATAAGGCAACAGTCCACTGTGCCTGCGGTAATACATTTGAAGTGGGCTCCACTGTAAAGGAAATAAATGTTGAAATCTGTTCCAAATGCCACCCTTTTTTCACAGGCAAGCAAAAATTAGTGGATTCAGCAGGCAGGGTGGAGCGTTTTAAAAGGAAGTATGCGAAGTTCAACAAGGCAAAGCCTTCGAAAACATGAGCTAAGAAACCGGAACGTTAAACCAATCCTGCGGTCAAGTTAAGGATTGGCGGACAAAACTGCTACAGCCCATTTCCAACTAAAATTTTTTAAGACTTTTGGTCTCCAATGCAGAAGTCTCCTCACAGCATATCCTGTGAAAACCTTCGTGGTAATGGCCCCCTGAATCTTAGACAGACCATTTTCGGGGGGCAAACAAAGGGCTATACTTAGCTTCCATATACACCCCCTTGAAATTATTAATTCAGCTCTTATTCTATTTTTCTATTTCCGAAAAGGATAGTGGTGTTTTTATGATGTGAAGCCTATTTTGCGAGGTCATCAATGTTTGAAAAAATAAGGGAAATTGAAGAGCGCTACGACAAGCTTGAAGGTCAGTTGGGCCGCCCCGAGATCGTCCGGGACCGGAAGACCTACCAAAAATATGCTAAAGAACACAGCGCACTCTCCCCTATCATAACCGCGTTTCGAAAACGCAACTCGGTTCAGCATGAAATCGAAAACAACAGACCCCTATTGGATGATCCGGATCCGGAGATGAGAAAATTGGCCCGGGAAGAAATTGATATGCTTGCCTCAACCGTAGCAAAGCTTGAAAAGGAACTCCAAGTCCTTCTTCTCCCAAAGGACCCGAATGATGACAAAAACATCCTCCTTGAAATTAGGGCCGGTACAGGCGGAGAGGAAGCCGCACTTTTTGCCGGGGATCTTTTCAGGATGTACATCAGATATGCTGAATTGAGGGGTTGGAAGGCCGAGGTGCTCAGTCGGAATGCTACCGGAATCGGAGGCTTCAAAGAAATAATCGTTCTCATAGAAGGCCAAAGGGTCTATAGCAGACTCAAATATGAAAGCGGTGTGCACCGCGTACAACGCGTCCCGGAGACAGAGGCCCAAGGCCGCATTCACACATCAGCCGTCACCGTTGCCGTGCTCCCCGAGGCGGAAGATATTGATATTGAGATCGATCCGGAAGATCTCCGCATCGATGTATACCGTTCATCCGGACACGGAGGGCAACATGTGAACACCACCGACTCCGCGGTTCGTATCACCCACCTGCCCACAGGTCTTATGGTTACCTGCCAGGATGAGAAATCTCAGCATAAA
>CAZIXY010000154.1:0-7749 GCA_964543315.1 uncultured Desulfobacteraceae bacterium
CCTAATCCTGAAAGACCTTTTTCTCTCAAATATTCGCAACCACCTCCCCTCACTTCAGGATTAGGGTCCCTCATGCCGACAACGACCCTCTTCAGCCCGCTTTTCAAAATAGCTTCAGTGCATGGAGGGGTTCTTCCTTGGTGATTACAGGGCTCCAGGGTTACGTAAAGGGTTGCCCCGGGGGCCTTTCCCCCCAAGACACCCAAAACTTCCACCTCTGCGTGTGGCAGGCCGGCCTTCCTGTGATGACCTGTGGCAACGATCTTACCCTTTTTTACAATAACAGCTCCCACGGCGGGGTTGGGCGAGGTTCTCCCCATGCCTTTGCGTGCCTGCCGCAGGGCCTCCTTCATAAACTTGACATCTGTATCTTGTGTGTTTTCAGCCATTAAATTTCATATTCAACTGAAACAAATTAATAAGGTTGTCCCTATGTCTTCAAGTATCTTAATTCCGCAAATGAGGCGTTGCCGGGAGTTTTATGCTGGATTGGCTTCGGTAAGAAGAAAAATCGAAAAAAGCCGTAAAAATACGGCCCATATAACCTCGGTATTGAGCATTCCTTCGATCGATTAATGTCGAACTCTTGATTACTTTAATGTGTTTCCTTTTCTCTCCTCGACTTGAGAATATCCTCCAGCTCTGTCATGAACTCATTTATATCCTTAAATTGTCTATAAACAGAAGCGAATCTGACATAAGCTACTTCGTCCCATTCTTGTAATTCATTGATGACCCTTTCCCCTATTTCCGGGCTTTCTATCTCTTTTTTTCCAAGTTCTTGAAAATACAGCTCCAGGGAGTCAACAAATTCTTCAATTTTGGTAATACTAATAGGCCTCTTTTGACAGGCTTTACGGATTCCGGAAACAATCTTATCCCGATTAAAAGGTTCCCTCCTCCCATCTTTTTTGACAACCATGGGAAGGACCTCTTCAAGCTTCTCGTAGGTGGTAAACCTTCTTCCGCACTCAAGACATTCCCGCCGCCTTCTTATCATTCTCCCGTCTTTGCCCAGCCGGGAGTCAATAACCTTATTATTTATTTTTGCACAGTATGGACATTTCATTGGACAAACCTCTCCACCTTGATACCTGCTTCCGTTATCATTTCATCGGCCAGGGGATCATCATAGCCCTCCCCGTAGATGATCTCTTTAATGCCTGCGTTAATGAGCATTTTTGTACATATTATACAGGGCTTGTTAGTACAATAAAGAGTTGATCCATTAATCGAGACACCATGATACGCAGCCTGGATGATAGCGTTCTGCTCCGCATGTAGCCCCCTGCAGAGTTCATGTCGCTGACCGGAGGGTACTCCCGAATCCCGCCTTATGCATCCTGTCTCTTCACAATGTCTGATACCTGCCGGGGCTCCGTTATAGCCTGTCGCCAGTATCCTTTTGTTCTTCACAAGGATGGCCCCGACATGGCGCCGCAAGCACGTTGACCTCTTGGCCACCATGTTCGTAATTGTCATGAAATACTCGGACCAGGAAGGTCTGGACAATTAACGCTCCTTGTCAAGATAATGATAAATGGGAAAGTTAAGGCACAGTTCAGATACAGTTTTCCGTGATTCAGTTAAGACATTTTCGTTATTCGGATCCTCCAATACGCGTTTGATCAGACCTCCAATTATTTTCATTTCCTTTTCCTTCATTCCCCTTGTCGTCAGGGCCGGAGTTCCTAATCTAAGGCCGCTGGTTAGCTTTGGTCCCATTTTATCATTGGGAATGGTGTTCTTATTCGCAACAACACCTATTTCCCCTAAGGCGATTTCCGCTTCTTTTCCCGTTATTTTCCTTCGGGTCAAATCAATCAAGATCAAGTGATTATCGGTTCCCCCGGAAACCAGATCAAAACCGGAAGACACAAGTTCTTCGGCAAGTACGGCCGCGTTGATCACCACCTGTTGTTGATAATCACGAAATCCCTGCATCAAGGCCTCCCCGAAGGCGACCGCCTTTGCCGCAATAATGTGCATGAGAGGTCCGCCCTGTATACCGGGGAAAACCCCTTTGTTCAGGCTCCTCTCATATTTCTTCTTTGAAAGAATAAATCCTCCCCTGGGACCTCTCAGGGTTTTATGGGTCGTTGAAGTGACAAAGTCCGCCACTTCCACAGGAGTTGGGTGAAGCCCCACCGCAACAAGACCTGCGATATGGGCAATGTCAGCCATCAGATAAGAGCCGATCTCATCGGCTATTTCCTTAAATAAGCTAAAATCGATAATTCTTGGATAGGCGCTGGCACCTGCGATAATAATCTTGGGTTTGTTTTTCTTTGCCAGATCTCTTACCTGGTCATAATCTATCTGCTGGGTCTTGGGATCCAATCCGTAAAAAACGGTTTCAAATAATTTTCCCGAAAAACTGACCGGACTGCCGTGGGTCAGGTGTCCCCCACTGGAAAGATCCATCCCCATAATAAGGTCGCCTGGTTTGAGGAAAGACAGATAAACCGCCATATTCGCCTGCGACCCGGAATGGGGCTGAACATTTACGTATTTTGCACCAAACAGTTTTCTGGCGCGATCGACCGCGAGCCTTTCAACTTCATCCACATAATCACAGCCGCCATAATACCTTGCTCCCGGATATCCTTCGGCGTACTTGTTGGTCATCACGTTTGCCTGAGCTTCAATCACGGCGCGACTAGCGTAATTCTCGGAGGCAATCATAACAAGGCTGTCTCGTTCTCGACATTCCTCAGATATAATTGAGCTGTGGACTTCAGGGTCAAGTTGATGTAATCCTGCGTTATCCAAGGGCATGGCTTTCATTCAATCAGCTTCATCCAAAACTTTCAGAGTAGAATATAAGCTATTCCGATTTCCATGAACGGCCCCATTTCGCTGCAATACAAACAGTTTAACATTACCGATCAATTTGATCCAGCCGCAACTGGTGTCTCCCGCCTTCAAACGGAGTACTAAGAAACAGGTCTACCATTTCAAGGGCGAGTCCTTCGCCGATGACTCGCCCTCCCATGGCCATTATATTGGCATCATTATGGAGCCGACTCATCCGGGCCGTATAGAGGTTGTGACAAAGGGCCGCTCTTATACCTTTATGGCGGTTAGCCGTAATACTCATTCCCAGGCCTGTTCCGCAGATTAAAATGCCAAATTTGTACTCGCCGGCCGCGACCGCCTGAGACAATTTATGTGCCACTTCCGGATAATTAGAGGATTGGCGACTGAAAACGCCATTATCCGTAACGCTGTAATCAGGCAGTCTTTCCAAATGGGCCTTACATGCCTCTTTAAGATCAAAGCCCGCATGATCAGAACCAAGGATTATCTCCATTATATGACTCCTAAACATTGATCACAAGATATCCGTCACCCAACATGGCAGATAACTCACATAAAAATATCAACAATCAGCTTTGTCCCACCGACTAGGAAGGTTTGTAGGCCTCGAAAATCAGGCAGGCATTTGTCCCTCCAAAACCAAAAGAGCTTGACATGGCGGTCTTGACCTCTGCCTTTCTGGCCACGTTAGGGACATAATCCAGATCACACTCAGGATCCAGATTTTCATAATTGATAGTAGGAGGGATGATACCATGTTTGATAGTAAGCGAAACAAAGACCGCCTCCACGCCCCCGGCGCCACCTAGGAGATGGCCTGTCATGGACTTCGTAGAGCTTATGGCAAGTTGATAGGCATGCTCGCCAAACACTTTTTTTATGGCCTTGTTTTCAGAAAGGTCGTTTAACGGTGTCGATGTTCCGTGCGCGTTAATGTAATCCAGATCTTCCGGCTTTAATCCGGCGGAAGTAAGGGCCATCTTCATACATTTGGCCGCGCCGTCACCCTCAGGGTCAGGCGCGGAGATATGATAGGCGTCACCACTCAGACCGTAGCCAGTTATCTCAGCGTAAATATCGGCACCCCTTTCAAGTGCATGTTCCAGTTCCTCAATAACGAGTATCCCTGAGCCTTCGCCCATTATAAATCCGTCTCTATCCAGGTCAAATGGGCGGGAAGCTTTCTCCGGTTCATCGTTTCTCCTTGAAAGGGCGCGCATGGAACAGAATCCACCCAGTGCCAAAGGTGTCAGTACCGCCTCCACTCCACCGGTTATCATGACATCTGCGACATTCTCACGTATGAACCGAAAGGATTCTCCAATAGCGTGGCAACTGGCCGCACAAGCTGTTTCAATAGACATGTTCGGCCCTTTTGCTCCGTACTCTATAGCAATCTGACCAGGCACCATGTTGGCTATTATACCGGGAATGAAAAACGGACTGATCCGGCTGGGTCCTTTACCCATAACGACATTATGAAAATGTTCAATTGTGGTGAGGCCGCCCAAACCCGTTCCGGTTACACAGCCGACCCGGTCCTCGAATGAGGCATCAATCTTCAGCCCGGAATCCTCCATTGCCATCCTGGCGGCGGCAATGGCATAATGGACGAAAATATCAAAACGCCGGGCCTGCCTTTTGTCCAGGAAATCTTCGGATCTAAAACCTTTGACCTCACCGGCAATCCGGCATGTGAAGCCCGAGGGATCAAACTTTGTGATGGGGCCTACCCCCGAAATACCGGAACATGCTGCTTCCCAGTTTTCATCAACTCCGGTGCCCAGGGGGCTGACTATCCCAAGGCCTGTAATCACAACCCTTCTGGTCATCTTGTTGCTCCTATTACAGGCATACCTTTCTGTAGAAAAGCAATTTAGAATCGAAAAAAGGTACGCCTATCATGGATATCCGGTACCGTGTGTCCCTCTGATTTGCGCAAATTCGTCAAGCAGTTTTACCCGGATTACCCGGAGGGCGGCACTATTTATTCATCCCGTTTTTTATATAATCTATAGCGTCTTGAACGGTCGCAATCTTTTCCGCGTCTTCATCGGGAATAGAAAGGTCAAATTCCTCCTCCATCGCCATGATGAGTTCCACCTGGTCCAGAGAGTCGGCACCTAAATCATCTACAAACGAAGCCTCTGGAACAACGTCTTTTTCAGGCACATCCAACTGTTCGCATATAATCTTTTTAACCTTTTCCTCAACAGATGCCATATACAATTACCTCCTCATTACCAACTCAAAATTTTCCTTCCGCCTAAATGAGCCCATCTTTTAGAATTCAGGTCCTCCGTGTTGGGCGGAATAATAACATTTCACATATATAAACCGCCGTTGACATGAATAACCTGCCCGGTAATATAACTCGCGGCGCTGGAGCAGAGCCAGTAAACCACCTCAGCCACCTCTTCAGGCCTGCCTATCCTGCCCAGGGGAATCTGACGCAGAAAATCCTCCTTCGCCTTTTCGGGAATGACCTCTGACATACCCGTATCAATAAATCCCGGGGCAACTGCATTTACGGTTATCCCCCTTACCGCAACCTCTCTTGCGATGGTTTTTGTGAATCCCATGATTCCAGCCTTAGACGCGGAGTAGTTGGCCTGTCCCGGATTCCCTATTTGCCCGACTACTGAAGAAATGTTGACGATACGCCCACTTTTCTTTTTTATCATGGGCATGACCACCGCTTTTGTGCAGTTGAATACGCTTTTCAGATTAACTCCGATAACTGTATCCCAGACTTCCTCACTCATTCTCATCAATAGAGTATCCCTGGTTATTCCAGCATTATTGACCAGAACATCTATCCTACCAAACCTCGAAAGAATGTCCCTGAATAAGCTGTCCACAGCCCCAAAGGAAGACACATCTGCCTTATGGCTTTCGGCCTTCACCCCCCTTTCAGATAATGCCTTCAATGTAGCATTCGATTCGCTCTCATCCGGGTCATAATGGGCCAAAACGATCCTGGCCTTTTCCTCCGCGAACCTAAGGGCCACAGCCCGCCCTATACCCATTGATCCTCCGGTAATAACGACGACCCTTGAGTTGGAGTTATTCATAAAAGCTGTCCCTTCCCTGGGTTTAAACCCGCTCGAAATACGCCTAACTCATTATACCATAAAGTCTTTAAACTTGTTCAATTGGCCGCTCATTCTCTCCAGGACTCCGCTATCTGCGTATTGGGCTGCGAGCTTAACCGCGTTCTTTACGGCCCTGTTTGAAGATCCCCCATGGCATATGATGCCCACACCGTTAATCCCCAAGAGCGGGGCTCCTCCATACTCTTCATAGTCCAGCTTCCTCTCAAAATTCTTAAAAGCCATGCGACCGAGCATAAAGGCGGTTCGACCCAAAAGAGAACCCATCGACTCCCTTCGCAACATCTTTGTCATTGCCTGCCCCATGCCCTCGCTCAACTTCAGAGCAACATTTCCAACAAACCCATCGCAGACTATAATTTCCACATCCCCCGAAAAGATATCGCGGCCTTCCACATTTCCGACAAAATCGAATTGACTCTCCTCGAACAATTCCCTGGCAAGCCGGACTTGTTCATTACCTTTACTGCCCTCTTCCCCAATACTCAAAAGCCCAATCTTGGGCCTTTCAATTTCCAGGCATGAACTGGCAAAGGCGTGAGCCATCACCCCAAACTGAAAGAGATGAGCCGGCCGGCAATCCACATTGGCGCCCACGTCTATGAGAATTACGTTCCCTCTCTCACCGGGGAAAATACTTGCTATTGCAGGCCTTTCCACACCTTCCATACGGCCGACAGTCAAAACAGCAGCCGCCACACTCGCACCGGAATTGCCGGCGCTCACAACCGCCTTGACTTCACCTCTTCTCATAAGGCCAAAAGCTACCCTGATGGAAGCTGACTTTTTTCTTCTTAAACCCTTTAATGGCGATTCATCCATCCTCACGACTTCTTCACAGTGATGAATGGAAATATGATCCGTGGAAAAATGAGCGCCCAGTTTTTCTATGATAACCTTCTTGTCCCCAACCAGTGCAACATCTATCCCCCATTCAGAAGCAGCCTCAACCGCGCCCTGTACGACCATTTCCGGAGCATTATCCCCACCCATGGCGTCCACGGCTACCTTCATATCAGCTCTCTTCCGTCTTAATTATAGTTCTACCCTTGTAGGTCCCGCACTCCGGGCATACGTGATGAGGCAGTACAGGTTCATTACAATTGGGGCAGGTTGAGATATTAGGCATCTTTACCCTATCGTGAGATCGCCGCGTATCCCGCTTTGATTTCGATTTTTTCTTTTTTGGTACAGGCATTTCCTATTCTGTATCCCCCTTGATTTTCAGATTTTTTATTTTTAAAAAGGCAGGATGTCCTTGACTTTCCTGACACCCACACGTTTCAATATTCAGGTTAGCGCCACAAACGGGGCACAGGCCCAAACAGTTTTCACGGCAAAGGCATTTCATCGGAAGTGACAAATATATCTGCGCCTTAACAACCTCTTCCAGATCGATTTCATTACCTGACAGAAAATCAATCCCCATATCGTCTTCCAGAAGCTCAAGCTCGGTTTGACCTGTACCAGAAGGGCCAACCGCCAAAAACAACCTGAAATCGGACTCAAGATCGCTTCCATATTGTTCAAGACATCTGTCACATTTTATGATGAGCCTGCCGGACAGACGTCCATCAAGCACGTACTTGCTTCCAGCCTTGGCGATGTTTATTTCAACCTTCAAAGGCCCGTCAAGCCCCATGATCTGATCGTTTTCCTGATCCCCCTTCCACCATTCCGGCTGGAGCGTGAATTCAAAGCGGCGGGGAGCAAGTAAAACAGTCTTGAGGTCAATAATCATCAGCATTAAACCTTATTAAAGAGCAATAAAAATTGATTATCATTAGAATAAAATAAAGTTATAAGTATATAAGAC
>CAZIXY010000155.1:0-7703 GCA_964543315.1 uncultured Desulfobacteraceae bacterium
GGAGACAAGAAACCAGAGTATGATACAATACAACATCAAGGGTATGAGATTAAAATCAATGGCCACACTAATCTCATCTAAAATCAATATATCATAATTACCCGTTTCTACAAGTTCTTCGGCCTTTTCAATAGCTTCCTTGGCCTGCTCAAAATCAATAGGTGAAGGCTTTTTTGGGTCAATCAATTCTGTTGTCCCGTAACGAAAAAGATCAATTCCAAGCTTTTCAAGGCTTTTCACTTCACCGTAGTTCCATATCTTCATAAAGTGAATGACGGCAACCTTGAACCCGTGACCTGCAGCCCTCATGGCCAGACCAAGGGCGGCGGTCGTCTTTCCCTTGCCTTTTCCGGTATAAATTTGTACCAAACCAAAATTCGACTTTTTTTCCATGGAGTATCCTTTTTCAAGATTCTAATATTCTGATTAACCCCATTTCTTAATCCATTAGAGAATCCCTGTCAATCAGAGGACCTGAGGAACGACCTGTTTTTTACTTGCCTCTGTGCACGTAAAGGGAGAAAATAATTGCTGCTAAAATATAATTGATTGCATAATGCCCTTGAAAGGGGGAAAAAATTGCTGAAACAGGGATTAGTCCAGGTATATACAGGAAAGACAGAGCAAAGAAATCTCGCCCACATTGGTCTAAGTCTCAGGGCAACAGGCCAGCATTTGCGCACATTCATGATGTCCTTTCTCCCACACCCTTATATAGATGCGCAAAAAAGGGCTCTTTCCTTTCTGAAACCTTCCTTATCCTTTGAGCAATTACCGACAACACACATTCGTTCTCACGGAAATATGTCCTCTGAAGACACTGCCATTATCAACAAATCCTTCCAAAATATCCAAAATATGATTTCCAGTGGCCGTTTTGATATCTTTATTCTTGAGGACATCAACCAGGTTGTTGATATGGGGATTATCCCTGTGAGCAAAATCAGCGATCTCATAAAGAGAAAACCGGCTCATGTAGAATTGGTCTTAACCGGCTGCAATGCAAAGGATGATATTATTGAAAGGGCTGATCTTGTAACCGAAATGGTTGAGCACAAGTATGAAGAACCGACCTGGAAGATAGACGGCAGCAATCAGGAAGGATGTATTGGTGTTGTTACCGGTAACGGCAAAGGAAAGACGACTTATTGCCTTGGCAGGGCGATGCTGTTTGCCGCCAATGGAATCCCTTCCACGGTACTGCAGTTCATAAAATCTCCCCAGGCCTACGGAGAGGTGATTGCCGCTGAAAAATTCCCGAATCTTGAAATCAAAAGCATGGGCGAAGGCTTTATAGTTGGAGCCTCCAAGCCGTCAAAAATTCACAAAGACGCGGCAAGGGAAGCCTGGGAGGCATGCCTCAGAGAAATATTTTCTCTAAAACATCGACTCATTGTCCTTGATGAGATCAATATCGCAACACACTTCAACCTTGTCCATCCGGACAGGGTTAGAGAAATGATGTTCCTGAAACCTAAAAATCTGCATGTCATTTTGGGCGGGCGGAATGCCCATACCGAGATGAAGGAACATGCATCTATTGTCATTGAGATGAAGGAGATCAAGCACCCGTTTAATAAAGGGATTCCGGCCAGAAGAGGAATTGAATTTTAGGACTCGCCCTACCTGATACTCATTTCCTGTTCAGTTTTTTTACTGCATAAATCAAGACAATGCCCAGCGTGGCCATGATCAGATTGATCACAAACGCATAGTCATAGTTGCCCGTGCTGTCCCGGAGCATTCCGCTCACCCAGTGAACCAGGACGGCTCCCAACCCGTAGAAAGGCGTCCATGCCCCGATCACCGTTCCCATGACCTCTTTTGGAAAGTAGTCACCGGCACAGGCTCCGTACAGGGGAAAGGTGACTCCATAAAAAACCGCCAGGATCCCCACGAACACATAAAGCATGACCCAGGAGCTTCCGCTTAACAGGATACCCAGCAAACATAAGGCAATAAAGGAATTAGATATGATGAGGGTGCCTCTCCGGCCGAGGATATCCGACAGCGGCAGAATAATCAGCACGCCTGCTATCTGACATATCCCGTGTATTGTGGCCAGAAAGCTTGCCCTGGAAAGTGGCAAGCCGATCTGGTACCTGGCATAATCCACCATAAAGGTTGTGATACCATACAGACTGTATGCTATGCAAAAGTATGAAAGCCCTATAACCCAAAATGTCTTTCCCCTGAACACTCTCAAAAAACCTATGTCCTCGGAAGGCGCCGCCGCCTCCTTTCCATTGAAGGAAGTTTCTTCTCTCGGACCCCAGGGCAAGGTTCCTGCCCTTTCGGGATCACTTCTCAATAACAGGCCGTTTACCACAACCATTGCCAAGGCCCCAGCCCCCAAAAAAAACCACGAATAACGCCAGCTAAAATTATTTACAATCCATGGGAACGCAACACCCATAGTGGCAAAGCCTAATCCATAACCCGTGGAAAGAATTCCCAAGGCCAGGCCTCTCCGATTCTTCGCGAACCATCGCTGGACAACGGTAATGACCGGTGTCCACATGCCGGTGGCTCCGATGCCGGCAACGGCATAGAACAAACAAGAAAAAAAAAGCCCTTTAACCGTTCCCATAAGGATGACCCCGACTCCGAGGATCAAGCAGCATGATGCAATAACCCAACGTGCCCCAAGCCGATCCGTAAGAAAACCGGTCAGAGGTGTTAACAAAATATAGGAAAACAGATAGGCATTATAGATAGAGCCACCTGCAGTTCGGCTAAGACCCAGGTCTCTAATCATTTCCGGTAGCACAACACCGTAACCCAGGCGGACGGAATAGTTGACAAATAGATTCACAAAGCAGGTTGCAAGTATTATCCATGCCCAATGAATAGATCCTTTCGTTCCCAACAGCTGACCCCCTTTCAATTTCAAGAGCGACTCATAAAATATTTCTGACGGATGGCTTCAGCCGGAATGAACTTATAATAGGAGTATAGGCCACTAAGCCAAACGGGTCAATTTCTTACTCAAATATGCGGGGTATTGACATCCCGTATCCTGTTTTATTATTTTTTTATGCATGAACATTTTTTCCCTGCCTTTGACCGAAACACTCAAAAACTTCCTGCCCATTAAAAAATATTTCATCCGAAACCGCTGGCCGCTTTTCTTTGGACTTATGAGCCTGCTCACAGTTGATTTTTTGCAACTCCTCATCCCGCTTGTCATCAAAAGGGCCATTGACCTTTTGACGGCAAAAACCGCTACCCTGCCCATCCTCTTTAAACAGGGCCTGACAATCGTGGGAATTGCCTTGATGATTGCACTCTTTCGTTACATATGGCGCCACCTCATATTGGGTCACTCAAAAAAGGTTGAAGAAGGATTGAGAAACCAGCTTTACTTTCATCTCCAGACCCTGCCCCTTTCTTTCTTTCAAAGAAAAAAAACAGGGGACCTTATGGCCAGGGCTATTAATGATATAAACGGGATCCGAATGGCTGCCGGTATGGGCCTCGTGGCCCTTACCGATGGAGCCGTACTGGGCATGGCCGCCATCGGTTTCATGATGTCGATAAATGTGAAACTCACCCTAATCTCACTTATACCGGCTCCTTTCATTGTTTTGGGCACAAAAATACTCACGCGCCGCATGTCATCGGGTTTTGAAACGGTCCAAAAGACTTTTTCCGATTTAACAGAGCGGGTCCGGGAGGCCTTTTCCGGAGTAAGGGTCATAAAATCCTACAACCGCGAAAACTGGGAATATGAGAGAGTTCGGCATGTTGGCCTAAGATACATTTCCGAAAATATGCGACTGGCCAAAACCCTTGCCTTCTTTTTCCCTATGATGGCGATATTTACAAATACAGGTTTGGCTATCGTCATCTGGATCGGCGGTCGTCTGACGATAATGGGAAATATTACCACTGGCGACTTCGTTGCCTTTACCGCCTATCTAAATCTCCTTACCTGGCCCATGATGGCAATGGGTTGGGTTACGAATCTGATTCAAAGGGGCTCCGCCTCCATGCGTCGCATTAACAACATCCTTGATGAAGTCCCGGAAATCCAGGATTCGCCCCAACTGCAAGATATGGCTCGCATCCGTGGCGATATCGAAATCAAAGGTTTGGCAATCACATATCCCGGACAAGCCGACCCTGCGCTGAAAAACATAAGTCTTAAGATTGATGCAGGCGAAACTGTGGCGTTGGTGGGACGGGTCGGATCAGGAAAGACCAGCCTTTTGCATGCGATACCGCGTCTTGTGGAAATACCGCCTGAAACGCTGTTCATAGACGGCAGAGATATCAGGCAGATCCCTTTAAAAACGCTGAGAAAAAATATCGGCTTTGTGACTCAGGACGTCTTCATATTTTCGGATACGGTCCGAAATAATGTCATCTTCGGCAGGAGCAATATATCCCGGGAAAAACTCCATGCCGCCTTACGGGCCGCTGATATCCTTGAATCCATTCAGCATCTTGAAAAAGGTCTGGATACTGTTCTTGGGGAACGTGGAATAACCCTCTCTGGAGGCCAGAGACAGAGGCTGACCATTGCCCGGGCCCTCATTACCGACCCTTCCATCTTGATCATGGATGACGCACTTTCCATGGTCGATACACTCACAGAACAAAGGATTCTGAAGCAGGTTCTCCAATTGAGGGAAAACAGGACAAGCGTGATTGTCTCCCATAGGATTTCAACTATTAGCAGGGCGAAAAGGATTCTGGTACTTGATCGCGGTGAACTGGTAGAGGAGGGTACCCACGAAACACTCCTGGCAAAAAAAGGTATTTACGCTACTCTCTATGAAAAACAGCTGGTTGCACAGGAATTGGAGAGGGAGCCAATGCTGACTGAATAAGAGTGCCGTACCGAGTCTTTTGAAAGGACTGTGTAAACTCATAGATAGGGTTAGGAGATCTTTTCTTCGATTCCGGGTCTCACGGCCTGGTCTTTTCTACGACTTATCTGCGGGGGATTCTTGCCCCCTCCGCATTCCCCTCGCCCCTTCGACAGGCTCAGGGCTCGGGGCTGCGGTTTCCCCCACTGATAAGTCGTGAAAAAACAGCGGCCTCCCGACAGTCACTCAGAAAAGATCTCCTAACCTTTAGCCAAGATGATAAGAGACATTTTATGACAGACAATCCGTTTGTAAAGTTAAAGGCACAAGGCGAAGGTATAGGGCTCTTCGAAAGGACGCATCTTTCGGATAAATATTTCTCCGTCCTTTGCTGCGGCCCGAGTCGCGTTCTGCATGGCGACGGCCCACTAGAATCCACAGCCTACTGTTCCAGCAGATCGCAGGGAGGGCCGCTTGCACCTTAGGAGTAGATGGGTCCTGGAGAAGAGTGCCATACCGAGCCTTTTTAGTAACATAGACAAGCCTAAGAATCGGGCTTTATTCCCCATTATCGTGAGGCAGAATTCATATGTTTGGTGACTACGGATACATGGAAGAAGGTGAGCTGGGCAAGCCCTATAACTTCAAGCTATTGAATAGACTTGCAGGGTATGCCTTGCCCTATAAAAAGACCATTGCGACGGCGCTTTTCTTGACCATCCTGATCACCATTTTTGACCTGGCCCTTCCCTACCTTTCCAAAATTGCCATTGACCGCTACATCCTTTCATCATGGTATTCTGTCAATACAGACAAACTGACGGCCTCGGAAACACAGATCCTCTTTCGCAGATATGGTCAACTTCTGGAAAAGAGTAAGGATGGTTCTCTATGCGCCGTTTCTCACCTGGATATGAAGAAGATAGATCCTGCAGATCTTTTTTCATACAAAACACGTCATGTTTTGACTTCAAACAGGTTTTACAGAACTCCCCCAGCTATTGACCGGGGGACTATAACGGGCATCGAAAGAAAATCCATGTATGCAATGACCGACGGCTCTTTTCTGATTCCAGAAAATCAACTCCGTGATCTCCTAAAAGAAGAAATACGAAAAATAAGGGCTGTTGATATCCATGGCGTGGCCCTTGTGGGAGGCATATTTGTCATTATTCTTGTCCTGTCATTCTGGCTGAGTTACTGGCAGTATTATCTGCTCGAATTCACGGGACAACGTGTTATGCAGGATATCCGGCTCAAACTCTTCGACAGAATGCAGTCCCAGGCTGTGCGATTTTTTGATAGAAATCCTGTCGGACGCCTGGTCACAAGGGCAACTAATGATATTGAAAACCTCAATGAGATGTTCAAATCCGTCCTTGTAACGCTTTTCAAGGATTTATTTCTCCTGATCGGTATACTGGTTGTCCTGCTGTGCCTCAACTGGCGTCTTGCCATGGTGTCCTTCGCACTGCTCCCGCTCATATTTGTGCTCACACTGTTGTTCAGTACAATGGCGAGAGAAATCTTCAGAGAACTCAGAACCACCGTTGCAAAAATCAATGCCTTTCTGCAGGAACGGATCAGCGGAATGCGCGTGGTGCAGCTCTTTGTCAGAGAAAAATTCCAGATGGAGGCATTTTCCTTGATAAACCACGAGAACTATATTGCAGGAATGAAACAGATACGTGTCTTTGCGGTATTCATGCCGGTCATGGAGTTATTATCGTCCTTTGCCGTCGCGCTCATAATTTGGCATGGCGGAGGGAAAGTCATCCAGGAACAACTGACCCTGGGATCCCTTGTCGCCTTTATCAGTTACATACAGATGTTCTTCAAGCCGATCAGGGATATCTCTGAAAAATACAACATCATGCAATCGGCCATGGCTTCGACTGAACGCATATTCGAATTCATGGACCATAGAGAAGAAATCCCCGAGCCTAAAGACCCCTTAACACCCGCAAAAATTGATGGCCGTTTGACCTTCGAGCACGTTTCTTTTGCTTATGAAAAGGACCGTCCGGTACTCCGCGATGTGTCCTTTGAGGTAAAACCGGGGGAAACAATTGCCGTTGTCGGGCCTACTGGATCCGGAAAGACCACCCTTGTAAACCTCATACAGCGCTTTTATGATCCGGATGAGGGTATGATATTACTTGATGGAATAGACCTCAAAAAATGGCCAAAAAATGAACTCAGAAGACAGATAAGTTTGTGTATGCAAGACGTCTTTATCTTTGCCGGAAACCTTGAAGATAATATCTCACTTGGTCTCGAAGACATGAAAGCCCCGGTCGTCGAAAAAGCCGCCAGAGATACCAATGCGCTTCTGTTCATCCAACGGCTCAAAAACGGCTTCCAACAGGATCTCGGTGAGGGGGGAGCTACCCTCTCGACCGGGGAGAGGCAGCTTCTTTCTTTTGCCAGGGCCCTGGCTCCTGACCCGCGCTTGCTCATACTCGATGAGGCTACATCAAGCGTGGACCCGGAAACAGAAAGATCCATTCGCAAGGCCATTTCACGGATGGCCGCTGAAAGAACAACCGTAGTTGTGGCACACAGGCTTTCAACGATAAGAAATGCCGATCGAATTCTGGTCATGCATCATGGCCGCATAGTTGAGCAGGGACCCCACGATGAGCTTTTGTCTCTGGGAGGAATCTATTATAAACTGAACAAACTGAGGGAAGAATAGAAAAAAGGCGCCCAAAAAACCACAGCATGACTGAACTTATTGGTAACTTTCAAAAGTGTATGCATGGGATATGAATTCATCCGATTCCCGTGTATGGATATTTAAGTCTGGTGCCTAAAAATCCGGATAGGTCTTGTCAAAGCGAAGGGTATGGGGCTCTTTTTTCAGAATCGACTCGGCCAGAGCGCTGG
>CAZIXY010000156.1:0-7674 GCA_964543315.1 uncultured Desulfobacteraceae bacterium
CCAAAGACTTTTTTTAGAAATTTCATGTTGTTTCTCCTGAGAATAGTTGAGGCCTGCGAGGTCTCAAACTCCTTCAAATAGAAAAGAGCCTTTTCATATTCTCCCAGATTCATAAAGCTAATTGCCAGGCAAATATTTAGAGGCTCGCTCTCAGGGAAAAATCGAAGGCCTTCTGACAGTATCTCTATTGATCCTTTGAATGCCCTGTTTTTTTGTCGGATTATGCCTAGTCCCAGATACGCCCTGTGATCAGGGTAATAATCCAGAGATCTCTTGTACAGGCTCTCAGCTATCTCTTCTTTCTCTTTGATTTCTTCAATCTTTGCATAGTCACCATGAGAAAAGGTCATCCCGAGTCTTGAGAGAAAATCAGAGTTCATTTGCTCAAATTCCTTTGTGCCTGAAAGCTCTATGGAATCCGTAAAGTGTCGAAGGTTTTCATAAAAGTCCCTCCTGAGTGTTTCGCCAAAATCCAGGATCAAATCACGGGACAGGGAGGGATCGCTTTCGAAATACATGATATCTTCTATCCCTTTCAGCCAGATATCATCCGTAACCCTGGATTTTTTCTTGAAATCTGCATAAAGCGCGGTTCCCGGGAAGATATCAAGGATATAAAAAATAATGCTTAACGGTTTGATTTCATGGATGAGATCCATGGTTTCCTGAATAGTAGCCCAGCTCTCCCCGGGCGAACCATAGATGAAATAAGCGCGAGCCAGAATGCCATACCCTGTGGTCAACGCAAAAGCTTTCATAATCTGATCGGTTCTGATGTTCTTTTTGAGGATCTCATTTCTTATCTTTTCAGAACCGCTCTCCACCCCGTAACTGATCTGGATGCACCCGGCCTTTCTCATCCAGTACAGGATCTCTTCGTTCACGTAATCGACCCGTGAAATAGCCGCCCATGTAATGTCAAGATTCCTTTCCAGGATCTTCCTGCAAATTTCCACGACCCGGTCCTTTTTGATCGTGAAGGTGTCATCTGAAAAATAGAAAAAGCTGATACCCTTTCTGTAAAGAAGTTCCAGTTGATCAACAAAATACTTTGGTGAATGAAATCTAACTTTGTGCCCCCAGAACTGGGGTGATCCACAGAATGTGCAATTTCCCGGACATCCCCGGCTCGATGAGAGGTGCTGGTATTCAAAATAACGGGCGGGTGAAGGCAGCTTATCAAGATCCTCCATTTTCTCGGCGGGCTCTGTTCTTTTGATCCCTTTTTTCGTTCTAAAGGCAACTCCTCTTATGTTATCAACATCTTCAAGTCTTCCTTTATCAATGCATCCTACCAGTTCGAGAAACGTGCATTCGCCCTCACCTATGACGACAAAGTCCACCTCTTTAAAATGCGTCAAAAAATGCCTCCACAAAAAAGTGGCCCCCACACCGCCGAAGACGATTTTGACGCCCGGATTTATCTTTTTCGCGATTCGGGCGATCTCTATGCCGCCCCAGCGGTTTGCGTGTAATATGGAAAGGCCTATCACATCGGCCCTTTTTTCTGCCAGAATCCTTTCCATTTCTTCCGGCCTTCCGTTCATGTGATGCCAGTTCAATATTTCAACATCGTAATCATTCTCCTTTAACATGGCACCGACATAATAAAGACCGATGGGTGCCGCGCTGACATCCTCTTCATGAAGCCTGTCCTCAAGACAATAGGGATATATAAGCAATATTTTCATTTCTTGAGATGTTCCGAATATTTCCAGACGGGCTCTTTTTATTTCTCTTACGTGCCGTTCAGGGTTAACCTACTGTCGCTTCGCATCTGAGAGTTCTTAACGATTTGGATTATAAAAAAACAGAATGCCAAAAACACACATTTTTTATATATTAAATTGTGTTTTCACTCAATGCTGCCTTAAATACTGGTTAGCATAGACTATGAAACAGAACTTGCAAGAGCCGATATTTAATTAAATCTTTGTTATCCAGTTATGATACTTTATGAAAGGATCAAAAATGTCCATTTTTCCCGAATTTTCCAAATCAGCTCGATACAAAGCCGCATACCCGGAAGTTGCATTTTGCATAACCTTGATTTCAGGATGCCGGAACTATTTCAACCCACCTGGCTTTGACCAATACAAGCGCAAACTCCTCCGAAAAATGAGGAGGCGGGAAACCCTGGCACAGATTACCGAACGCATTGAAATATACAAACGGTACTTTGAAAGCTTTGGCTATGAATGCCCCCTTCCAAAACACCTGAAAAGAACGATCAACAGTGGTTTCCCACGGTATAACCTTATGGTGGACACCCATTTCATGGCGGAGATGTGTGCTGGCATCCTGGTGGCCGTCACCGATTTCGACTATTTTGAGGGGAAATTAATGCTGGATGTGGCGGATGAAGGGGAAATCTGTAACGGCATGGGTCAGCGCAGCATGATCACTAAACAAGGAGAAATCGTCTTCAGGGACGAAGAGGATATTGTCTGTGTGCTGTGCCAGGGTGCAGACGAAAAAACACGCGTCAGGGAAAGCACAAAAAACGTTTTCTTTTATAGCTATGCAATCCCTGGAATTGAGGGAAAATATCTAAAGGAAGGCCTTAAGATCGCGGCCGATACCATGGCGGAATTTGGAGGAGGCCGCATAGAAGGGCTGAAGGTGTTTTAGGCACCCAAAAACACCCATTATTTGATTAAATATGAGGACAAATATATTGACAACTTAAAAATCTAAATATTATATATGTATCGTGAAATTGTAACAAATCAATTGTCGGCAAAAGGTTAAATTTAATAAACAGGAGGTGTTTCGATGGCGGACTATTATATCAACGTTTTTTTGAATGACGAGAATCTGAAAAAGGTCGAAGAGGCCGGTTTGGGCGGAGAAGTCAAGGAAATTGATGGGAAAAAGGCTATCCAGGTCGGAATGAGCAAGAAAGAACAGAAGAAAATCTGCAAAGGCTTTCAAGATGTCACTTTCGATGATTCAAATGCCTGTGTGCTCCCGGATGATGCGGTGAATACACTCATGGATTTTATTGTGGAGAACCAGAGACTAGATGTCATGAAGTTTGCGATCAACAAACTCTACAATCCTCTCGCGGGAAAAGATCTCCGGTCTAAGGTACATTGACGGTCCGCAACTCAGGCTTGTCAGGTCCCTTAAAGGTTCTAGGTTTTACGCTTGTTTTGATGAGAAAAAACACGGTACTGCTTGACAAGATGATGTTATTGGATTAAACAGACAATAAAATTAGATTTTTTAATACTATCAGCGATCATAATGAATCAGAGGCACAACAACATAATCGGCATTATTAGGGCAGCGGGGACCAGTCTATCTCTGTTGCTCGGCCTATTATTGCTTGTGAAACCCAAATATCCGTGCCTGATGATGAATTAACCTCTTATAAGCAAACTCCTAAAAAATCCGTTATCAGGCACCTGATAACGGATTTTTTTTAGAGTGGAGAAACATCATGTCTAAGCACATCACCCTATACGACACCACACTGAGGGATGGAACCCAGGGGGATCAGGTCAACCTTTCCGCCGAAGACAAACTTCGCATTGCCCAGAAGCTCGAGGAATTCGGCATAGACTATATTGAAGGGGGATGGCCGGGCTCCAACCCCAAAGATGCCCGCTTCTTCGATATGGCCAAAAAGATATCCTTTCCTGCCTCACGAATCACTGCCTTTGGAAGCACACGAAGGGCTCAAATCAGCCCGTATAAAGACAAAAATATCAATATGTTGTTAAGTACCGAGGCAGAAACGCTTGCCATCTTTGGAAAGAGCTGGGACCTTCACGCCTTGCAGATTCTAGGGGTGTCACTGGATGAAAATCTGGCCATGATTGAAGATACCCTGAGTTATCTGAAGAAACAGGGCAGGGAAGTGATCTACGACGCTGAGCATTTTTTTGATGGGTACAAACACAACAAAAAATATGCCTTAAAAACCCTCACTGCGGCCGTAAACGGCGGAGCCGACATTATCGTGCTATGCGATACGAACGGGGGCACATTACCTCATGAATTACAGACCATTCTTTCACATACGATCCCCCTCATAAAAATTCCTGTTGGAATCCACGCCCATAATGACTGCGGCCTGGCCCTGGCCAATTCCATAGCCGCGGCTCAGCTGGGGGCCACAATGGTCCAGGGGACTATCAACGGGTATGGTGAGCGATGCGGAAATGCGGATCTCATCGCACTTATTGGAAATCTCGAGATGAAAATGGGATATGACTGCGTGGGACCCGAAAAGCTGAAACAATTGACTGAACTGTCCAGGTACGTGAGTGAAGTGGCGAATGTACCTCCTCTGAACCAGCGGCCTTTCGTCGGCAAAAGTGCCTTTGCTCACAAGGGCGGCATCCATGTAAGCGCCATCATGAAAAGCCCAAAATCCTATGAGCATATTGACCCGGAAAAGGTCGGGAACCGCCGAAGAATTTTAGTATCAGATCTTTCCGGTAAAAGTAACATAGAATACAAGGCACGCGAAATGGATATCAGGCTTAAGGAAGATGGACATGAGAGCCACAAGATAGTGCATGAAATCAAAAAATTGGAAGACCAGGGCTATCAGTTTGATGCGGCCGAGGGATCCCTCGAGCTTTTGATTAAGAAGGCAACCGGCCGATTTGAAGAACCCTTTATTCTCGAGTCCTTTCGGGTTATCATCGAAAAAAACCATTCGGGTCCGAGCACTTCTCAGGCCACCATAAAAATATCGGTGGGAAACGAACAGGAGATAACCGCTGCCGAAGGGGACGGCCCTGTCAACGCCCTGGACAATGCGCTTAGAAAGGCACTGACCAAATTTTTTCCCCATATTGAGGACATGTCTCTGGTAGATTATAAGGTACGGGTTATTGACGGCAGTCATGCAACCGCTGCAAAGGTCAGGGTCCAGATTGAAACCCGGGATCCTCGCGAAATCTGGTCTACAATCGGTGTGTCGGAAAACATTATCGAGGCCAGCTGGCAGGCGCTTGCGGACAGCGTTCAGTACAAACTTTCAAAGGGAGCTACTCACAATAAATCATGAAAGAATACAAAACCCATAAAACGGAGGAATACGCCGGAGATTCGCTAATGCGAAAAAATCTCCGGAGGGTCCTTGTCAAAAAACCTGCTTGAGAAATCCAAAATACCCATCTTGAAAGCACTTATCTGCTTGAAGATTCAATCCAAAACTTTAAGTCAGGTTTTTAATAAAAGGAGGTTATTCCATTATGGAACGAGTGATTATTTTTGATACAACACTTCGCGATGGTGAGCAGTCACCCGGTGCCAGCATGAACCAGGCCGAAAAACTGAGATTGGCAATACAGCTGGAAAAACTGGGTGTGGATGCCATTGAAGCCGGGTTTCCGGCCGCATCAAAGGGAGATTTTGAGGCTGTAAGGCTCATTGCCGAAAAAATTCGGAATACCGAAGTCGTGGCTTTGGCCAGGGCCTCCAAGAATGATATTGATCTTGCCTGGGAAGCCGTCAAAAAAGCTGCCCATCCAAAGATTCACACTTTTATTGCCACGTCAGATATCCATCTTGAACATAAGCTGAAAATGACCCGTGAGCAGGTAATCGAGGCTACCGTTAATTCGGTCCGATATGCCAGGACCCTTACGGACAATATAGAATTTTCAGCCGAGGACGGCTCACGGAGCAAAAGGGAATACCTCTGCAAGGTATTCGAGGCAGCCATCGAGGCCGGGGCGACCACAGTCAATCTTCCAGATACAGTTGGTTATGCAATGCCTGATGAATTTGCGGAGCTCATCTCTTTTATCCTGAACCACACTCCGAATATTCATCGCGCGGTGTTGAGCGTGCACTGTCACAATGATTTAGGCCTGGCAATGGCAAACACCCTCGCGGGTCTTAAGGCAGGGGCACGGCAGGCAGAAGTCACGGTTAACGGGATCGGAGAACGTGCCGGAAACACCTCACTCGAAGAGGTCGTCATGGGCCTCTATACACGCAAGGAACACCTGGGGCTCACCACCCAGATAAATACCACGGAAATCCATCCAACCAGCCGGTTGGTAAGCATGGTAACCGGAATGGTGGTGCAGCCCAACAAGGCCATCGTGGGGGCCAATGCTTTTGCACATGAGGCAGGTATCCATCAGGACGGTGTGCTGAAAAATCGGATGACTTACGAGATAATGCAACCTGAGACGGTAGGAATCGTAAGCAATCGTCTGGTACTGGGCAAACACTCAGGGAGGCATGCCTTTAAGGAAAAGCTCTCGGAGTTGGGCTATGATCTGACCCAGAAAGAATTGGACGGCCTATTTGAAAAATTCAAGGAACTATGTGATAAGCGAAAAGAGATGCTTGATGAGGATATTGAGGTACTGGTGGCGGAAGAAATTTTTCGTGTCCCGGACACCTACGAATTGGATTATCTGAATGTCGTCAGTGGCACGGTTGCCGTCCCTACTGCTACGGTCAAATTAAAGATCCGCGGAAAAGAGGCACAAAGTGCCGGATTCGGTGTCGGGCCGGTTGATGCAGCCTTCAACACAATTGCCAAGATGACCGGCACACGATCCAGGCTGTTGCGGTTTTCGGTCAATTCAGTGACCGGGGGGATGGACGCTCAGGGTGAAGTGATGGTACGTCTGCAGGAAAACGGACTGGTTGCCCTTGGGAAGGGCGCTGATCCGGACATCATCACGGCGAGTGCCAAGGCCTATATTAATGGTCTGAACCGGCTTGAATATTTGAAAAGGAATCCCTCTTTATTTCCGAACGAAAATCTTTTGTGAGAACGAATAAAATGAATATGACAATTACCGAAAAAATCCTGGCCTCACATGCAGGCAGAGATGAGGTGAGTCCCGGCGAAATAATCGAGGTCAGCGTTGACTTTGCCCTGGCAAATGATATCACCGCTCCAATGGCCATTCGAGTCTTCGAGGAGTTAGGCGCAAAAAGTGTTTTCGATCCTGATAAGATTGCCTTGGTGCCTGATCATTTTGTCCCAAACAAGGATATCCCGTCTGCCGACCAGGCCAGGATCATGATGGATTTTGCATACCGTCATAAAATAAAGCACTATTTTGAGCTGGGAGAGTCGGGCATCGAACATGTCATCCTGCCGGAAAAAGGCCTCGTCTTGCCAGGCGATCTCGTCATCGGTGCGGACAGCCATACCTGCACCTACGGGGCTCTTGGCGCCTTTTCAGCCGGCGTGGGAAGTGCCGATCTGGGAGTTATAATGGCAACCGGTCGGACATGGCTGAGAGTTCCGGCTACCATCAAACTTGTCTACAAGGGGCATTTGCGACCATGGGTGGAAGGCAAGGATTTAATCCTTTTCACATTGGGTCGCATAGGCACGGCAGGGGCCATATATAAGACCCTGGAGTTTTCCGGAGAGGTTGTTGAAGGACTTTCCATGGAACAGCGGCTCACTATGGCCAACATGGCCGTAGAAGCAGGCGCAAAAAACGGAATCTTTCACGCGGACGGCACGACCCGCGAGTATGTTGAAAAACGATCTGATCGTAAAGGCTCTTATCTTTCGAGCGATCCTGATACCTCGTTTGAGAGGATTATAGATATAGATGTCAGTGAGTTAGAACCTCAGATCGCACTCCCCCATTCTCCCGATAACGTCCGACCCATATCCCAAGTGGAGCCCGTCAGGCTGGACCAGGTTTTTATAGGATCATGTACCAACGG
>CAZIXY010000157.1:0-7658 GCA_964543315.1 uncultured Desulfobacteraceae bacterium
GGCTCTTCGTTTTGACAATCTCATTTCTTTATCCGTGTAACGAAGATAATGGTACCTAAAATCAGTCGATTCATTGAAGGGGAGAACCTGATTCCCGGAAAGGGCGCTCTTGAAGAAAATGTTTTTTATATCAAAAAAGGAGAAGTCACTGTGGTCAAGCGGACCCCCGGGGGCGATTTGCCTCTCATCACCCTCGAGAAAAATGATGTATTCGGGTATGTGCCATTCATGAATATTGCCCCGGAACTTCCCTTTACCTTATTGTTGGCCTCAAGGGATCTGAAATTAGGCAACCTCGATACTAAAAGCCTCAAAAAAGAATACGATCAGCTTTCAGGAACATTGAAGAATTTGATGTACAACGTCAGCAGCCATGTCGCTGTCACAACAAGGTTTGCGATCAATATACAGGAAAGGTAAAACCCATACTAAAGGCAACCCCTGTTTAACCAGTTTCCTGAGCAGGGGCAAAAAATCCCACCCCATAAAGGCCATGCCGTTTTTTCACCTGTTTCTTCTTTCCCCTAATCCTTAAAAAAATAGCCAAAACTCACCAATAGAGTTATAATATAAGGAATTGTCCTTCATTACCGCATAGGATTTTCTTTTATAAAACCAGCAACATGAATTGCAAATTACACATGAAAACCTGCCGGAGAATTACACTTATACTAATACCTGTGCTGGCATTATTGTCGGCTTGCAGCATGGCCGATATCGAAAGCGCGATCAGGGCGATAAAGGGTCACGACACCCGCGTCGTCAAGAAAGTAGCTACCAAAAAGGCAATGCGTTATGCTGCCGATCCAAATGCCCTGAAACGGGACGTGGCACAATTTAAGGCACGTTTCCATAAACAACTGGACGTCTTCCAGAAACTGATCCGCGGCATATGGGGCGAAAAGAAGCCCAAAACGCCAAGTAAAAAAGAATATGTCAAGTATACCCAGCAATACAAAAGCCGGGCGATCGTCAATTTCGAAAAAGGCCTTATTACCGTTGAGACGCTGGACAAGAAGGAACCGAAGGCCAGTCTTCGAAAAGCGATCGTCAGCACACTCCTGACGCCATATGATCCAAGCGGTGTAGACCTCTACTCCGACAAGGAGGTGGAATTTACGGGCAAGCCGTATCTTTACGGGGAAGTAAAGGATCAGGATGGAAAAAATATCCGCTGGAAGTGGAGAGCCGAGCGCTTTGCAAAGCATCTTGTTCTGAACAACCTCAAAACCCGTCCCTCGGCCATAAAAGCAGGACCTAAAACCGTTTACTATGTCCATATTACAATGATCAAAAGCCATCTGGGTGTGCGCGCCGACAAATATAGGAGCCAGGTGAAAGGCCAGGCCAAAAGGTTTGGTGTAAACTCGAGCCTCGTCTATGCCATTATGGAAACAGAAAGCAGCTTCAATCCTTACGCGGTGAGCCCCGCCCCCGCCTTCGGCCTCATGCAGATCGTACCAACATCCGCCGGACGGGATGCCTGGCGTTTTTTAAAAAAAGAAGACGGCATTCCTTCAAGGCAGTATCTGTTTAATGCTGAGAACAATATCGAAATGGGCACCTCATACCTGCACCTGTTGGACTCGCGATATCTGGAGGCCATCAAAAACCGGATCTCCCGGGAATATTGCGTTATTGCCGCATACAATACCGGCAGCGGAAATGTATTGAGGACCTTTTCCAGAGACCGCAAAAAGGCGGTGGACATCATCAACCGCATGACGCCTGATAAGGTCTACAAGAAGCTCAGGGCCTCACTTTCCAGCCACGAAGCCCGAAGGTATGTGATGAAAGTGACGGAGGCCAAAAAGCGATACATCAAGCTGTAAACTGGGTGGTTCTTTAGCCCGATCCTGGTATCACAATCTCAAGAGGAGGAGGAAGCATGAAACTTCATCACGTCGCGGTTGTGAGTAGCTCAAGGGAAAATTCGGACCGATTCTATAAGGGGCTTTTGGGACTGAAAGAAATAAAAAGCGCCATACTCGATAAGGAGTTGGCAGGACAGATATTCGATATTGCCTGTGAGAGTCAACTGATTTTGTATGCCAACGACGACCTTACGGTTGAGGTCTTTGTGCCGGCCTCGGCTTTTAAAAAGGTCAATACATTTGTACATCTTTGCCTTGAGGTGGAAGACAGGGAGGAATTTGCGGTAAAGTGTCAGGCCATGGGTGTGGTTGTAAAGAAGATTCCAAAGGGAGACTCCGAGCTCATTTTTGTAGAAGATTATGACGGCAATCTGTTTGAGATAAAGGAGTCATCCACCTGATTCTTTCTATCCGCCTTTCCGCAACTCATCCAGTTCCTTTTTTTTATCCTCAATAGCCGTTTCCAGTTCCTCAATTAACAGCAACTGATGGGGGCGGATAGAATGGGCAGGAAGCGCATCTTCCCGGTCTTTTAACTGAATTTCGAGTTCCTGTATTTCTTTCTCTAATTTCTCTTTCCTGTCCACTGGGAAATACCTCTCAATCAAAAAGCTCATCCTGTTTTCCCGGCTCTACCTTCATCCAGATCCTGTACAGTTTCTCACCAGCCATCTCAAAGCATTTGTATCCTGTTGAATCAACCTCTTCTACCATAACCTCACCCAGCTCCTTGCACTGTTCCAGCCAGTTTTTGAAATGCTCACCCCCGCCAAAATAGACCTTTTGCCATTTGTTCCCTTGCTCATCTATTCGCTCTTTAACCAGTTCTTCTTTGGCCATTCTTTCCTGAATGTCAAGTTTCTGATTTTCCTGCTTTTCAGCCACTTTTTTCCTCCTTCACGAACCCTATTTATAAATCATTTTCACCGATAAAATCAACAAAGTAACGTGGACTTTTCCGAGTGACCCACGGGCTTGCCTAACGTTTATCCGGAGGGATGCGCCGTCTTTTTTTCTCGAAGCGGGCTGAGTCCTCCGTTGGATCAAAATACTTTAAGTACTCTTAAATTTATGGTATCTAAAAATAATCGGGAGGAAGGAAATGAGCAAGTCGATTGTCGCCATAGTGAAATACAAAAAACCCCTGGAATCGGTGCAAAAGGCCGTTCTGCTTTCCAAAGGTCTGGAAAATCTGCCTTCCAACGCGAGGGTTTTTATAAAACCTAATATCGTTTTCTGGACAAAGGAAGTGCCCTTCCCCAAGTGGGGTGTAATCACAACATCGCGCATTGTGGAAGACATGGTTGTCATACTCAAGGAGCGCGGGATCAGAGATATCACTATAGGGGAAGGTATGGTTACCCTGACGCCGAAAGACACTGAAACGCCCGCGCATGCCTTTGAGTCCCTCGGATACAACGTCTTGAAGAAACGCTATGGCATAAAACCCGTGAATGTATTTGAACGCCCCTTTGAAAAGATCGATATCGGCGAAGGAATAACCCTGAAATTTAACAAGGATATCCTCGACAGCGATTTTGCGGTGGATCTTCCGGTCATGAAAACACACGCACAGACCGTTGTCAGCCTGGGTATAAAAAACCTAAAAGGGACGATCGACATCTCCTCACGCAAGAAATGTCACAACGCGGATCCGGAAAGGGATCTAAACTACATGGTTGCGAGGCTTCCAGACAGCCTTCCCCCTATCTTCACGCTCATTGACGGTATCTATACCTCTGAGAGGGGGCCGAGTTTTGACGGACGCATTCGAAGGAGCAATCTTCTTGTGGCATCCCGTGATATTTTATCCGCAGATCTCGTGGGAGCTCAGGTTCTAGGTCATAAACCGGCCGATGTGCCTTATCTGGTAAATGCGGCCCGAAACCGGGGACGCGCCACAGACCTTTCCGATGTGGAAGTTGTGGGCGAACGTATTGAGGATGTAGCTTCTTATCACGAGCATGAATTTCCCTACACCAAAGACGGGACTCTTCCCGTTCCCATGGAAAAAATGGGCATAAAAGGCCTGTCCTACCGCAAGTACGACCTTACCATGTGCACTTACTGCTCCGCGATAAACGGTCTTGTTCTGACGGCTGTGGCACAGGCATGGAAGGGAGAACCATGGGACGATGTAGAGATCCTGACCGGTAAGGCCATGAAACCCAGCCCCGGCAAGAAAAAGACGATACTTTTAGGGAAATGCATGTATCAAGCGAACAAAGACAACCCCGATATCCATGAAATGATTGCTGTTAAAGGGTGCCCTCCTTCACCAAAGTCGATCGTTAAGGCCCTTCACAAGGCTGGAATAAAGGTCAATCCTGCTCTGTTTGAAAATATTGAACACCTGCCCGGATTTTTTATGTCACGGTACCAGGGAAAGCCGGAGTATGATGAATCTTTTTTCAAAATCGTTTAGCCCACCTTCCGGGTATTGATGTCCCGCAATATTTGCAGCGGCCTTCTTTCAAATTATATTCCGCTATAAAATATCCCTTCCGGACAATCAGGGTCTTTTTACAGTTGTGGCAATAGGTATAACTGCCCTCGTGGCCCGACACATTACCTAAGTAGACATATCGGATTCCCTCGCGAAGGGCCATATCTCTCAGCTCCTCAAGCATTGAAATGGGTGTGGCAGGTAGCCTGTTCAGTTTGTAATGCGGAAAAAATCTTAACAGGTGGAGGGGATAGTCAGGTCCCAACTCCTTTAAAATCCACCCGCACATGCGCTTGATCATATCCGGCTTATCCACGTATGTCGGCACAACAAGGGTGGTCATTTCAAACCAGACACCTTCCTGGTGCATGGTCTTGAAAGTATTCAAAACCGGTTCAAGGGTTCCGCCGTTTAGCGAACGATAAATACTGTCATCAAAGGACTTCAAGTTAACGTTGGCCCCATCCAGATACCTGCACAGCCTGACAAGGGGTTCCTTGTTGATGTAACCGTTTGAGACCAGGACATTTCTAATGCCCGCCTCCCTGGCAAGCCTGGCCGTGTCATACATATATTCATAATAAGTAATTGGCTCCGAGTAGGTATAGGCTATGGCCGGGGCCCTTCTTTTCTTGGCCAGCTTCACGACGTCTTCGGGAAAGAGCTCAAAAAACCGCACGTCTTCCGGCCTTTTCTGGGAAATCTCCCAGTTCTGGCAGTTAAGACACCTGAAATTGCATCCTGTAGTGGCGATGGAAAAAACCAAGGAACCTGAATAGAAATGCATCAGGGGCTTTTTTTCAATCGGATCAACATTGACCGAGCAGGGGTTTCCATAAGTCAGCGAATAAAGCTTCCCGTCTATATTGACCTTTGATCGGCATATGCTCCGATCTCCTGGTTCAAGTACGCATTGGTTTGGGCAGACTTGACACTGTACGGATTCCCCGACCGTTTCATAGAAAAATCCCTCCCTGGACCACTTCCAAGGTTTGTCAGGTGCATCTCCCTTGGAAACCTCTCCTTTTATGCTCCTTGCTTTTTGATGGCTTCTTCCCGGAAATCCAAATCCCGCGTTTGCCCAGAAAAGGGCCGTGGCCCCTAAACCCATAGTTCTTAAAAATTCTTTGCGGGTTATCATCCTGGCCATATTCTATCCTTACTCAAAACTTAAAATCTTTTTTTCCCGGTAAACATTATAACCATGCTGCTCGATATTTTCACCAGTATTAAAAAAACAACCGCGACCTTAATGCCCAGTAAAGGGATGAGAACCGTCCCCGTGGCAATCGTACCTACCGAGGCTCCACAGAGATCTGCAGCCAGACAGCCTGCGGCTGGACTCTGTTTTTCGCCAATTATACCTGCCGCAATGGGAAACTGGAACCCACAGAGAAAAGAGAAACAAAAACAGTATATTAAAAAGCATATCGAAGGAAGCTCACTTCTGAAATATCCAATCCAAACAAAAAAAAGCACAAGCAGAGACAAAAGGAACATCTCCGAAAACAGGAGCTTGCGAATCCCCTTATCAATGATGATATTACCAACTATCGCCCCGGGGAGCAACCCTAAGAGGAAGGCGGTCACAATCGCCCCGATCTCGAGATAGACGTAGCCATAAATAACCTGAAATGCAAAGACAATGAGCATCTCCACCCCCATTGTCGCCAATCCGGTAGAAAACAGGATGTATTCTTCTCTCTTCAGGAATGCGATATAGATCATGGCAAAAATGAGTAGAACGACGGCAAAATATCCCGGAGAGGTTCCATACTTTTCAAACCATTCCTGGAAAACAATATTCATAAGCCTCGGCTCAAAATCGGTATTAATATACTCATTGACGTCCAGGCTGTCCTTGAGCTGCCTTATCCTTTCCGCCGTAACATTACCATAGAAGAAGCCCTCAATATAATTTGTCCTGATGGATTTAGCTTTTAAATTCACCGGTATGTCAGGGCGCAATGCACCGTCACGGCATAGAAAATAGGCCTCCTCCCCGGGGAGTATAAGCACGTTTTTAAAATGCATCCGCGCCGTGTTGTATAGGGTAGAAAGCTTCTTTTTCCTGGTTTCGCTGATGTAGTTCTGCCCATACTCCATGCTCATGGAAAGAATGCCGTCCTTGTTTAAAACCCTTTTTACCAGAGCGAAAAATTCGCTCGTGAAAAACCGGTTTATCTGGAAGGTATCCGGATCGGGAAGATCAATAATAACGGCATCATATCTTCTTCGTGTTTTTTTGATATATCGCCTTCCGTCAGTATTGATTATCTCTAAAGACGGGGCCTTTTTGATGGCTTTTAGATTGAGCGCTACATCCGTCAAATTGGGGTCAAGCTCAACATAATCAACATGTGACGGTCTGTGTTTAAAGACTTCATCTAAAGTTTTACCAAGGCCCCCGGAGACCAGAAGCACGTTTTCTATCTTATCCAGCTGGCATAATGGGTAATGAACCTTTTCTTCGCTACTGACGATATTCGCGTCCGAGTAAAGCGGGACGCCCGATTCCCAGAAAGTCAACTGAGGGCCTTCCTTGGAAACGATAACCCTTCCGAAAGGGGATTCCAAATAACGAACAACCTCACCGTACTGGTGCGACAGTGTGATATTTTCAAAGGTACGATTCGCGGAATAATAATAAAAAGCAGAGCATGCAAGGAGGGCGGTTATTAAAAAAACATATCTCCGAAGCTGAAAGAGAAGTAACAATCCTACCAGAATCAGGAGAGAGGAACAAATGGCGATGGTCAAAAAGGGTTTTACCCAGTAAACCAAAACAAAACTGAACACAAGTCCCCCTGTGATATCCCCTATGCTGTCGGTCAGATAAAGATCGCCACTGGTAAAACTGTATTGACCCTCTTGCATTACTTTCTGTGCACAGGGAAGTATAAAGCCGGTGAGGAGGCAATAGAGGCAAATGGTAACGACAATATAGAAAAAGATAGGATAGAAACCAGGGGAGGTGCCATGTTGGAAAAAAACTTCCCTGAACTCCCTGATCCCTATTAATTGGAGGAGAGGCCACACGGAGATGAGCAGGATGAGCAGGGAATAGACCGCCACGGAAAGTCGCTTGATGGGTTTCGCTGCCAGGCTGCCTATGCCGGTCAAAAGGACCCAGCAGAAGAGTACCAGGGAGATGGTGATCTCATTCCCGTTAAATTGCGACAGAAATTCTCTGATGGTCAGCAGCTGAGTCGTTACGGAGGATATGCCCGTACCGATGATAGACCATATGATCAAGCGTTTATGATTCATCATATGTCAATACTGACGGACTCGTAAAAAGTCCGTCAATCCCGCAAAGCGGGAGGGTGAGGGTGGAA